>CAJUOT010000013.1 GCA_910588135.1 uncultured Oscillospiraceae bacterium
GGTCGCCGGGGCGCTGGGCCAGGCGGGCGTGGACGGCGGCGGCGGCGCGGCTGCGCAGTTCGGCGGCGGCGGCGTTGGTGAAGGTGATGACCAGGAAACGGTCGATGTCCTCTCCCTGCTCCACATATCCCATCAGCCGCTCCACCAGCACCCGGGTTTTGCCCGAGCCGGCGGCGGCGGACACCAGCAGGTCGCCCCCCCGGTTTTCCACGGCGGCGCGCTGCTCCCGGGTCAGTTCAATGGCCATGTCCGCCTTCCTCCTCCCGCTGGGCCAGCCAGCGCCAGAATTCCTCCGCCTTGACCCCGCGCCGGTAGCGCCTGGCGTCCCCGCAGCCCTCCTCAAAGTGGCAGGCCGCCCGGTAGTCGCACCAGCGGCAGGGGGTTTGGGCGGCCCCCTGCCAATAGGGGTCGGCGTCGATGTTGCCCGCCGCCAGCTCCCCGGCGGCGCGCGCCAGGGCGGCGGCGACATACCGGTCCAGCGCGTCCATCTGGGACGGGGAGACCAGACACTCCCCGCCGCCGCGCCCCTCGCCCACCGGCAGGAAGCGGAAGCCCCCCTCCCCGTGCTCCATGGCGTCCAGCACGGCGGGGTCGTCCAGCACCAGCCCCTGGCGGCGCAGCAGGGCGTCCCGCGCCCGGGCCACGTCCCGGTCGCTCATGCCCCGCTCGCCGTCCACCAGGGGGGTGCGGGCTGGGACGTACAGCACCCCCGCGGGGACGGCTTCCCCGGGGCCGAACACCTGCGCGCCGTTCCGGCTGAGGGCGAACAGGTAGAGCAGCATCTGGAGGCCCCGCCCATCCTCCACGTCTGCAAAGTCAAAGCTCTTTTTGCCCGTCTTGTAGTCGATCACCCGCAGGTAGCGCTTTCCGCCGTGCTCCCACTGGTCCACCCGGTCCACAAGGCCGGTGAGCCGGAGGCGCACCCCGTTCTCCACCTCCACCGGGGGCAGCGCCCTGCCGGGGCCGAAGCCCAGCTCGAAGGCGGCGGGGGTGAAGTCGGACACGGAAAGCTCGGCGCACACGCTCTGGGCCACCGACAGCGCCGCCTGCTTCATGCGCTGGAAGAGGCAGCGCAGGCGGGCGGGTTCCCCCTCCAGGCCGGAGAGCACCTCCCGCTCATAGCGGTCCGCCGCCGCCTGGGACAGGCGGGCGACCGCCCCGCCGTCGCTGAGCGGGACGTTTTCCTCCTTGGCGGCCCGGAGGGTGTTTTCCAGCACGGCGTGGACGAAGGTGCCGTAGTCGGAGGGGCGCAGCGCCGCCCGCTGCCGGGGCTTGGCGCCCAGGCCGAAGCGGAGGAAATGGCTGAAGTGGCAGGAGTTGGCCAGGTCCAGCCTTGTGGCGGACATGGGCACCACGGGGCCGAACAGCGCGTCCACCGCCGGCCGGGACAGCCGCCCCCGCCGCCAGCTGGCCGCGGCCCGGACGCGCTCCACCCGGGGGGCCAAACCGGGGACCTGAGCCAGCATATCCGCCAGGGCAGGGCTGCGCCCCGCCAGCTCCAGCGCCGCGTCCGGGGCGGACAGGCGGGCCAGTGGGTCCGCCCCGTCCGCCGCCGGCTGGCCGGGGAACAGCGCCCCCAGCCGGTCCCAGAGGAAGCAGGGGGTTTTCTGGTTGTCCCCCGTCCCGGCGGAAAAGCTGACGTACAGCCGGCCGGACGGGCGGGCGCAGGTCTCGTAGGCGATGGTCATCTCCCGGCGGAGCCTGTCCTCCTGCCGGGGGGCCAGCTCCACCTCCATGGCGGACAGCGCGTCCCGGTCCTGGTCGGAAAACAATCCCGGGGAGGGGGCGCAGTCGGGGATGGAATTGCTGTCCGCCCCCAGCAGGAACAGCACCTTGACCTCCTTGTGGGCCATGCGGGGGGCGTCCCCCACCGTCACCGCGTCCAGGGAGACGGGGATGGAGCCCACGTCGTACTGGCTGAGCACCAGGGAGAACAGCTGGGAGAACTCCTCCAGCTCCAGCGGCCTGTCCTCCAGCAGCAGGGCGCACTGCTCCAGGCCGCCCACCAGGATGTCCCACAGCTGGCGGTACTGGGCGGCGGCAGTGCGGTCGCCCCGCCGGTCCAGGCTGTCCGCCCGCTGGGCCAGCCGCTCGGGCAGGCCGATGTCCTCCAAAAACTGGTACAGGGCAAGGGCACGGCCCTTTCCCGTCTTGTCCGCCCCTTTGCGCAGGGCTTCCAGCGGCGCGATCACCCGGCGGCGCAGGCCGTCCAGCCATTCCACCAGGGCGGTATCCTCTGGGGTGAACTCCCTTCCATAGCCCTCCGGGTGCATATCCCAGGGCTTCTTCCTGGTCCATGCGGAGCCCTTCAGGTCCCAGGTGAGGGCGTAGTTTTCCAGCAGGTCCCGCTCTTCGGCGGAGATGCCGGTGAGGTCCGTTTTCAGGTAGCGGAACAGCTCTTCGTAAGGGTAGTCCGCCCCCACGGCGGCCAGGGCGGAGGTGACCAGGGCCAGCACCGGCTTTTCCAGAATATCCTCCATGGCGGAGCGGAACACGGGGATGCCGTACCGGGCGAACACGCTGTCGATGAGCTCTCCGAAACCGTCCATCCGCCGGGCGCACACGGCGATATCCCGGCAGCGGCACCCCTCCTCCCGCAGCAGCCGCAGGATCTCGGCGGCGCACCACTCCGCCTCCTGCCGGGGGTGGGCGGCGGATATCCGGACGGCGGCGCACTCCCCCTGCCAGGGCGTTTCGGGAAGGGGGCCGAACAGGTGCCGCTCCAGGAAGGCCAGGGAGGGGTGGCGGGGCAGGGGGCGGTCCAGGGCCCCCTTCCGGACGGGGACGGCGGCGCTCTTTGCCAGCCGCGCCAGCCGCTTTGCCGCGCGCAGGGCGGGCTGGAAAATGCCGGACGGGTCGTCCCCGGAATCGCACACAAAGGCCGCCGTCAGCTCCCCCTGGGCCATAAGGGCGGACAGCACCCCCTCCTCCTGAGGGGTGAAGTCGGTGAAGCCGTACACATAGAAGTCCATCCCCGCGCCCCAGCGGGTTTCTTCCAATTGCCGGGCCAGCCGGTCCAGGCGGCTGCGGGGGTCGGCGGCGCCCGCCGCCTCCAGCTCCCGGTAGGCGGCGCAGATCAGCCCCAGGTCCTTCAGCTTGTCCCCCTGGCGCCCCCCCAGCTCCTCCCCGGCGCAGATCAGCGCCTCCGGCTCCACCCGGTAGGCGTGGCACTCGTCCGCCGTGGCCAGCAGGCCCGTGAGAAAGGCGGGCTTCCGGGAGGGGGAGCGGTAGGCGCTCAGCGCGGGGGACACCTTCCGCAGGGCGGCGTACATCAGCAGCATCCGCCCCCCGGCGTCCAGCATGGGGGCGGCCCCGCCCCCGGCGGCGTCGGCCAGCCGGCCCGCCAGCCGGGTGAAGGACAGCACCTCGCACGCCATGGACGCGCCGTCCCCCAGGGCGGCGCACATGGCCCGTTCGCACTCGTGAGAGTACTGCTCGGGCACGATGAGCAGGCGGCGGCGGGCGGGCGAGCGGCCCATCCGCTCCAGCAGCTCCCCGCGGATATCCTGGCCCGCCCGGGCGTACAGCAGCGTCAGCATGGCGGGGCCTCCTTTCCTTCGCGGTTTTTCCCCATTTTATCACAGCCGGGGCCGGAAAAAAAGCTGTTGACAAACGTTCCCCTATCTGGTATGATACTTGGGCAAAAGGAAGCAGGAACGGCGCCGCCGTCCTCACCTCCCGCCGCGGGCGAAGGGGTTAACATGGTGAATTCCGCGCGGGCTGCCTGTGCGGGCTTCGTTGTGGACGCGGGTGCTTTCTTGCATACGCGTTTTTATTTTTTATCTGGAGGTGCGTGACCATAGCTAATACGGCTCATCAGATCAACGAAGAGATCCGCGACCGGGAGGTGCGGCTCATCGGCGCCGACGGCGCGCAGCTGGGCGTCATGTCCGCGGCCCAGGCTCAGGCCCGCGCCGACGAGGCGGGGCTGGACCTGGTGAAGATCTCTCCCACCGCCGTCCCCCCCGTGTGCAAGCTCATGGACTACGGCAAGTACCGCTTCGAGCAGTCCAAGCGGGAGAAAGAGGCCAAGAAGAACCAGCACGTGGTGGAGGTCAAGGAGGTGCGGATGTCCCCGGGCATCGACATCGGCGACTTCAACACCAAGCTGCGCAGTGCCCAGAAGTTTTTGGGCGAGGGCAACCGGGTGAAGGTCACCGTCCGGTTCCGGGGCCGGGAGATGGCCCACACCGACATCGGCCGCAAGCTGCTGATGGATTTCGCCGAGCAGTGCGCCGAGCTGGCCGCGCTGGACAAGGAGCCCAAGCTGGAGGGCCGGCATATGAGCATTTTCCTGTCTGCGAGGAGCAGCAAGCCCAACAAGCAGTGACAACCCCTGCGGCATCTGCCGCCACTATCTACGAAAAGGAGACAACCGCCATGCCTAAAGTAAAAACCCACAGCGGCGCCAAGAAGCGCTTCAAGCTGACCAAGAACGGCCAGGTCAAACGCGCCCATGCCAACAAGAGCCACCTGCTCAACGGCCACGGCAAGACCCGCAAGCTCAAGAGGGGCCTGCGCAAAGGCGCTTACGCCGACGTGACCAACGCGCCCGTCATCAAGCGCATGATCCCCTACAAATAAGGATTTGCGGGGCGCCAGAGACCATTCTTACTTTTACTCAATATAGGAGGCTGAACAACAATGGCACGAGTCAAGGGCGCGATGATGACGCGCAAGAGAAGGAATAAGATCCTCAAGCTGGCCAAGGGCTACTGGGGAGCCAAGAGCAAGCACTACAAGATGGCCAACGAGCAGGTGATGAAGTCCCTGCAGTACGCCTACGTGGGCCGCCGGCTGAAGAAGCGCGACTTCCGCCAGCTGTGGATCGCCCGCATCAGCGCCGCGTGCAAGCTCAACGGCATGAACTATTCCACCTTCATGCACGGGCTGAAGCTGGCCGGCGTGGAGATCAACCGCAAGATGCTGGCCGAGCTGGCCGTCAACGACAAGGCGGCCTTCACCCAGCTCGCGGAGCTGTCCAAGGGCAAGCTGGCCTAACTGAAAACGGCGGAAAAAACAGGGGGCTGTTCAAGCCCCCTGTTTTTTGCTATAATGTCGTTGATTCTGACCCGAGGGAGTGGTGCGAGATGAGCGAGACCCAGCTGGCCGCCCAGGTGGTGGGCGAAGTGAAGAAGGCCGTGGTGGGCAAGGACGAAATTGTGGTCAAGACCCTGCTGGCCATCCTGGCCCGGGGGCACGTGCTGCTGGAGGACATCCCCGGCGTGGGCAAAACCACCCTGGCCATCGCCTTTTCCCGGGCCCTGGGGCTGGAGTACAACCGGGTGCAGTTCACCCCGGACGTGATGCCTTCCGACCTGACGGGCTTCTCCCTGTACAACAGGGAGACCGGGCGGATGGAGTACCAGCCCGGGGCTCTGCTGTGCAACCTGTTCCTGGCCGACGAGCTCAACCGGGCCACCAGCCGCACTCAGTCCGCCCTGCTGGAAGCCATGGAGGAGGGCCGGGTGACGGTGGACGGCTTGTCCCACCCCGTGCCCGACCCCTTTCTGGTCATCGCCACCCAGAACCCGGCGGGGGCCTCCGGCACCCAGCTGCTGCCCGACTCCCAGCTGGACCGCTTTGCCCTGCGCCTGTCCATCGGCTATCCGGAGCCCGCCGACGAGCTGGAGCTGCTCCGCCGCAAGCTCAAGGGCGACCCCATGGCCGGGGTGGCCCGGGCCGCGGGCCGGGAGGAGCTGGCCCGCCTGCGCACGCTGGCGGACGGGCTGTTCCTGGGGGACCTGGTGCTGGACTATATCCTCCGGCTGGTGCAGGCCACCCGGAGCCATCCCCAGCTGGCCCAGGGGGCCAGCCCCCGGGCGGCCATCTCCCTGGCGGCGCTGTGCCGGGCGTCGGCCTTCCTCCACGGGCGGGACTACGTGGTGCCCGAGGACGTGAAATACCTTTGGGTGGACGCCATTGCCCACCGGCTGGTCCTCCCCGCCGGGGCGGCGGGGGGCGCCCAGAGGACGGCGCAGATCGCCCGGGAGGTGCTCTCCTCGGTGCAGCCTCCCCGCGTCCGCTAAGGCCATGCTTTACCGGCGTATTGTGTACGGCGGGGTGCTGGCGGGGGTGTTCCTGTTCCAGATCACCAACGAGAACTACCTGGCCCACTTCCTGCTGGGCCTGTGCCTTGCCCTGCCGCTGCTGTCCCTGGCCATGTCCCTGCCTGGAATGCTGGGCTCCCGCCTGACGCTGGCCGCCGCCCCCGCCGCTTTGGAACAGGGGCAGGCGGGCCGGTGGCTGCTGTCGGTGGAGGTGCCGGGGGGGCTGCCCCTGGCCCGGATCACCCTCCGTGTGGCGGAGAAGAACCTGCTCACCGGCGAGGGCAGGAGCCGCCGGCTGGCCATGGCCGGGGTGGCCCGGCGCAAGCCCATTGAGCTGTCCGCCCTCACCGGGCACTGCGGCCTGCTGGAGCTGCGGGCAGACAAGGCCCGGGTATACGACTACCTGGGGCTGTTCCGCCGGAGGCTGGACGCGCCGCTTCCCGCCCGGATGCTGTGCCGCCCCATCCCCGCGGCGGTGGAGCCGCCCGCCGTTCCGGAGGGGCAGGGCGCGCGCCCTGTGTCCAGTGGGGCGGCCAGGCGCGGGCCGGGGGAGGACTACGACCTGCGGGAGTACCGCCCCGGGGACCCCATGCGGTCGGTTCACTGGAAGCTGTCCTCCAAGTGGGACGAGCTCATCGTCCGAGAGCGGGCGGAGGCTGTGATCCCCCTTCCGCTGCTCACCCTGGACCGCTTCGGCACGCCGGATGAGCTGGACAAGCTGCTGGGCAGGGCGCTGGGGATGAGCACGGCGCTTTTGGCGGTCCAGCGGCCCCACGCGGCGCTGTGGCTGGACGGGGCGGGGGAGCCCCGGCTGTATCCTGTGTCCGACGGGAAGGAGCTGTCCGGCTGCCTGCTGGCCCTGCTCTCCACGCCCGCGCCGCTGTCAGGCCCGGCGCTGGACAGCCGTCCGGACCTGCTGCGGGGTCCGGGCGGGCCGGTGTTCCGCATCCACGTTGATCCGGAAGGGGGTGGGGAGGATGGCTGAGCGGGAGGGGACGCGGCTGTCCCCCCTGATGCTGCTGGGGGATACCCTGCTGCTGGTGTGCGCCCTGGCGGGGCTGGCGGCCAGCTTCCTGTCCCTGTACGGCGGCGGGGAGGCCGCGGTATACGCCCCTGCCGCCGCGCAGGCCCTGCGGGTGATTCCGGCCGGCCGCTTTGCCCTGGCGGCGGCGCTGCTGGGGCTGGTGTCCGCGGCGGCGTGGTCGCTGCCCCGGTTCCGGGGGGCGGCGGCGGGCGGGCTGGCCGCGCTGTGGGGGCTGGCCCTGTGGGCCAATGGCAGGGCGGCGCTCCAGGGAGCGGGGCTCACCATCCGCGCCGTAACGGAGATCTTTGCCCGGCGGGTGTCCTGGGGCCGGGTGTTTGCCTATGCCCCCGGCCTGACCCAGGCCCAGGAGGGGGAGGCGGTGCGGCGCTTCCTCCTGCTGGCTCTGGCGGGGCTGGCCCTGGCTTTGGGGTGGGCCGTGGTCCGGGGCAGAAGGTGGTGGATCGTGGCGCTGCTCACCCTGCCGCCCCTGCTGCCGGGGCTGCTGGCCGACCTGTACCCCAGCTGGCCCGCCTTTCTGGCGCTGTGCGCCTGCTGGTGCGCCATGCTGCTGGCTGACCTGTGCAAGTGGGCGGCCCCGGACCGCCGGGGGGTGCTCACCCTGGCGGCGCTGCCCGCGGTGTGGCTGGCTCTGGCGGGGCTGACCCTGCTGCTGCCCATGGAGGGCTACACCCGCCCGGGCTGGGCCCTGCGGGCGGAGGAGGGGCTGCGCGCCGCCGGGGACAGCCTGTCCGCGTTCTTGTACCGGTGGGAGGGCCCCTTTGGCTCCCGCGCCGCCTATACGGGCTCGCCCCAGGACGCCGACCTGTCCTCCGCCGGGCCCCTGCGCTACACCGGGCGGGCGGCCCTGCGGGTGGAGAGCGACTATCAGGGACGGCTGTATCTGCGGGGCTCCGCCCTGGGCCGGTATGAGGACGGCCGCTGGAGCGATTTGGGCAGAGAGGCCTACCAGGAGTATCTGGACGCCCTGGAGGGGGCGGGGCTGGAGGATGTCCCCTCTCCGCTGCTGTTCCCCGCCCAGACGGGGTACGGCATGCCTTATACCGTCACGGTGGAAAATGCCCGGGCTTCCGGGGTGTACGCCCCCTACCAGCTGCTGGAGCAGGACTGGGCGCAGGCTGGGGTGATGCCGGCGCGGGACAGCTACCTGGCCCGAAAGGCAGGCCTGCCCCGCTACACCCTATCGTTCCGGCTCCTTTCCGACCTGTCGTACTACAAGCCCGCCTATGCGCCCCATCCGGCGGAGCGGTATTACCGGGACTATGTGCACCGGCACTACCTGGACGTGCCGGAGGAGCTGCGGGAGACGCTGCGCCGGCGCCTGGACGAGGGGCTTCAACAGTTCTACGCCCAGGTCGTGACCAGCTGGCAGCCCTCCGCTGATGAGCTGATCGGGAATCCGGCGGATATCGCCCGCCTGGTGGCCGGGGCGTTGGAAGCGCTGTGCGAGTACGACCCAGAGACCCCCGCCGCCCCGGCGGGGACGGACCCGGTGGAATACTTCCTCAACGGCAGCCGCCGGGGCTACTGTATGCACTTTGCCTCCGCGGCGGTGCTGATGCTGCGGGAGCTGGGCATCCCCGCCCGGTATGCCAGCGGCTACACCGCCGGCGTGGAGCCCGGGCGGCGGACAGACGTGCCCGACTACGCGGCCCACGCCTGGGTGGAGGTGTATGTGGACGGCTACGGCTGGTATCCGGTAGAGGTTACCCCCGCCGCGGCCTTCACCTGGTATGAGCGGGAGGACCCCCAGCCCAGCCCCACGCCCTCCGCGCCGGAGCCCACGCCCACCCCCACCCCAACCCCCGCGCCCGCGCCGTCCCAGGGCCCGGACGCTTCGCAGGCGCCCACCGCCGGGCTGCCGGGTGGGAACGGGGACGGCTCCCAGGGCGGCGGGTTTGACCCGGCCCCGCTGATCCGGGCGGGCAAGTGGCTGGCGGCCGCCGCCGGGGCGCTGGCCCTGCTGTGGCTGGGGCAGTATCTGCCCAAGCGCCGCCGGGCCAGACGGCTGACGGGGCCCGCGCCAAACGGGGCCGCGCTGTACGCCTACGGCTGCCTGCTGCGGCTGGAGCGGTGGGGCGGCGAGGCCGGCCCCCGGGCGCTGGAGCTGGCCCAGAAGGCGAAATTCAGCCAGCACACCCTCACGCCGGAAGAGCTGGGTGAGCTGCGGGCCCTGGTGGACAGGGAGCGGGCGCGGCTGTGCGCTTCGCCCCCCGGGTGGAGGCGTCTGGCCGCCCTCTATGTCTGGGGAAGGCCCCAAATGGGGGAAAATACGGGGGAATTCCCGGAAAAGCCTGGATAACCCCTTGACAAACGCCCGGTTTCGTGTATACTAAATTAGTCTGCGCCCTTGTGCGCCGGACATAACATCCTTGCCTCCGGCGAGACCGGAGGCCATAAGACCATAAGGAGGTGCAAATGCAATGGCAAAAGTGAGTGGCAATTACGAGGTGCTCTACGTCCTCAACCCCGCCCTGGGCGAGGAGGAGACCGCCGCCCTGGTGGCCCGTTTCAAGGAGCTGGCCGAGGGCCGCGGCGCCGTGTCCGAGGTGGACGAGTGGGGCAAGCGCCGTCTGGCCTATCCCATCAACGACCTGGAGGAGGGCTATTACGTCCTGATGACCTTCTCTTCCGATCCCGCCTTCCCCGCCGAGCTGGACCGTCTGATGCGCATCAACGTCAGCGTGATGCGCTCCATCATTGTGGCGAAGGACGCCTGAGAGGGAGAGAACCATGCTCAATCATATCGTCATCATGGGCCGTCTGGCCCGTGACCCAGAGCTGCGCCACACCCAGACCGGCACCCCCGTGGCCACCTTCCGCATGGCGGTGGACCGGGATTTCAAGGACAAAAACACCGGCGAGCGCCAGACCGACTGGATTGATGTGGTGGCCTGGCGGGGCACCGGCGAGTTTGTCAGCCGGTATCTGGCCAAGGGCCGCATGGCCGTGGTAGAGGGCCGGCTCCAGATGCGGGAGTGGACCGACAAGGAGGGCAACCGCCGCACCACCGCCGAGGTGGTGGCGGACAACGTCTACTTTGCCGACTCCCGCCGGGATGGGGACGGCGGCGACCGGGGCGGCAGCTACGGCGCCCCCGGTTATGGCGGCGGCTATGGCGGCGGCCGTCCCGCGGCCCCCGCAGCCCCTGCCGATTACGGCGCCGCGCCCGCTGGCGACCAGTTCGCCGAGCTGGCCGACGACGACGGCGACCTGCCCTTCTGAACAAGGGCTTACTAACATAAAGGAGGTTTGCCATTATGGCTATGGATAATGCGAAGCCCCGCGGCAACCGCAAGCGCCGCAAGGTGTGCGCGTTCTGCGTGGACAAGGTGGAGCAGATCGACTATAAGGACGCCCAGAAGCTGAAGCGCTATCTGTCCGAGCGGTCCAAGATCCTGCCCCGCCGCACCACCGGCACCTGCGCCATGCACCAGCGCCAGCTGACCGACGCCATCAAGCGCGCCCGCCACGTGGCCCTGCTGCCCTACGTCACCGACTAAACTGCCCAAAAGCCCCCGGAGCGCAGCTCCGGGGGCTTTTCTGTCCAATTGCGTCTATTTCTCGGCGACAATCAGATACCGGTGAATGGTCCCCTCGATCTTTCCGTCCCGCTCCAGCATCCGCTGCATATTCAGCAGCCGGTCAAAGCAGCGCTCCACGGAAAAGCCGGGAAACTCCCACTCAATGACGCGGGCAAACCAGACGAACGCGCCCACGTCATAAAACCTGATCGGGCGGTAGGCCTCCTCCGCCTGGAGGAGCTTAAATCCCGCCTGTTCAAAGACCCTGCGCTGTTTTTCCAGGGTCAGGTCCGGGAAAGGCCGCTCCGTCCCGGGCAGGACCAGCTCCACCAGTTCCCGGTCGTTATTTCCACCCACCTGTTCCGTGATGAACCGGCCGCCCCGGCGCAGCAGCCGGTAGGTTTCCCCCGCGTCGAAACTACCGTGCCGGTTGAGGATCAGGTCAAAGGCCTCGTCCTCAAAGGGGATGCGGGCGGGGTCGCAGCACTCTTTGAAGTCGATTCCCAGGGGGAGTAGCTTTTCCGCGCACAGCCTGACATTGGGGGGATACCCCTCCGTGGCGGCGGTTTTGCCGTACGGGTGCCGCAGGGACAGCAGGAATTCCCCGCCGCCCGTGTCATAGTCCAGGAGCTTCAGCCCGCTGTCCAGACAGCGTTTGACCACCGCCCTGTAGTTCCACGGCAGGTCGGCCTCTTCCTCAAATCTTCCGCGGATATGGGAGAAATCCCAGCCGTGGATATGGGCCGCGTCCTCTTCCTGCTTCCAGATGGCTTTCCACTGTTCCTGATTCATAAAACTGCTCCTTTCCCTGCCGCAGCGGCGTCAAAAATCACGCATGACAGACGCAGCCCCCGGCAGCGTCCCCGTGGCCGAGGCCAGCTGCCCCGGCGCAGCTTGCCGTCAGGTTTGAAACGGCGCCGGGCGGTTGACCCCTTTCACGCCGCAGAGCTCCAATCCGTGCCGGCCTCCCCAAAGCTTATCACAGCGGCCGCCCCGGTTCAACATATTTTCTCCGCCGGGGGAGGGGGGTCTAAAACAAATCTTCATGATTTCTGAAAGGAACCTTTGTTGCGATTTTCCAAATTCGCGCTATAATGGTTACTGTGCAAACGCTGTGGAAAGCAGGAATCATCATGGAAAACAAATGGCTGAAACGATTTCTCTGGGCGCTCACCGCCGCCATTCTGGGGGGCAGCGTATGGGCGCTGTACGCCACCGGCTTCTTCCAGGCGGCGGGCTCCCCGGAGGAGATCGGGGAATACATCGCCCGGTGCGCCCCCTGGTCCCACCTGGCCTATTTCGGGGTCCAGCTGGTGTCCGTCATTGTGGCCCCCATCCCCAGCAACATCACCGCCGCCGCGGGGGCGTACCTGTTCGGGCTGTGGCCCTCCTTCCTGCTCACCTGGGGGGCGGTGACCCTGGGCTCCGTCCTGGTGTTCGCCCTGGCCCGAGCCCTGGGCCAGCAGTTTGTGGGCCAGTTTGTCAGCGAAAAGCTGTCGGACAAGTATCTGGACGTGATCCGCCGGAAGCGGGACGTGTTTCTGGCCCTGGCATTTCTCTTCCCCTTTTTTCCCGACGACATTCTGTGCATTCTGGCGGGGCTGACAGACATCTCCTTCAAGCGGTTTTTCCTGCTGGCGCTGGCCGCCCGCCCCTGGGGGCTGCTGGTGGCCTGCATGGTGGGCAGCGCCACGCTGGCCATCCCCTGGTGGGGGATGGCCCTGCTGGGGGCGGCGGGGCTGGCGGTGTTCCTGCTGGCCATGAAGTACGGCGACAGGGTGGAGCAGGCGGTGATCGACCGGCTCAAGCAATAGCGCAAGCCCCCGGCCCGGGCCGGGGGCTTGTATTTTTTGCGCTGTTCTGGTAAAATCCGAGATAACACAGGGCAGGGCCCTTTGCCCGGAAGAGAGAAAAGGGGATTGCGGTATGAAAAAACGATGGGCATCCGTTCTGCTGGCCCTGGCCCTTGCCTGCGCCCTGCTGCCGGGGACGGCCCTGGCGGCGGAGAGGGACGGGCCGGCGGGAGGCCGTCTGGCCGGAGCGGATCTGGCGGTATACCGGGTGCTGAGGGCAGAGGCGGCCAAAATCGCCGGTGGGAGCAGGACAAGCACGGTGATTGACATACCGGACCAGCCTTCGCTGTCCTGGACGCTGGAGGAGCTGGGGGCGGCAAAGGAGGACCGGAACGCGGCCATAAACCGGCTGAAGGAGAAAACGGCCCAGACCCTCCATCTGGAGCGGGTATGCACCGCGCTGAGCCTGGACTGTCCCTATGAGATGTTCTGGAGCGGCCTGCAATACACCTACAACTGCAGCTATTCCATCCGGGGCGGACGGGGGATGGTGCAAAACCTGACGGTTTCCTTCCGGCCCGCCCAGGACTACCGGGGGGAGGGGGAGTACACCGTCAACCCCGCCAAGGTGGATGCGGCCCAGGCGGCGGCGGAAAACGCCGGGAATGTGGTGGAGAAGCACAAGGACGAATCGGATGAGGAAAAAATCGCGTCCTATTGCATGGAGATCTGCGATCTGGTCTCCTACGACAGCGCCGCCACGGGGATGGGCGTCCCCTACGGCGACCCGTGGCAGCTGGTGTCCGTTTTTGACGGCGACCCCGCCACCAATGTGGTGTGCGAGGGATACGCCAAGGCGTTTCAGTACCTGTGCGACCTGTCCAGCTTCCAGGGGGATGTGGCGTGCCACACCGTCACCGGGACGATGAACGGCGGCCGCCATATGTGGAACGTGGTGCGCATGGGGGACGGGGCGTATTATCTGGTGGATGTGACCAACTGCGACAGCGGGGCCGTGGGGGAGCCGGACAAGCTGCTGCTGGCCGGCGGCGCCAGCCCGGACGGCGGGCGCACCCACAGGATTTCCACCGGCCCCTACGATGCGGTGTATATTTACCGGGAGGAGCAGGAGGACCTCTATGCCGAAGGCTACCTTGCCCTCAGCGGCAGCGCCTATGTGCCAGACGCCGTCCAGCCCGGGCCGGAGGGGGCGGGTTTCACCGACCTGCACAGCTGGTGCGACACGGAGGCCCGGTGGGCGGCGGACCAGGGCATTACCAACGGCTACGGCGGCAGGGATACCTTTGCCCCCGACGTGGAGTGCACCCATGAGCAGATTCTGACCATGCTGTGGCGCGCCCTGGAGGAGCCGGAGGCCGGCGAAGAACTGCCGGTTGAGGTGCCCGCCCACTATGCCAAGGCCCTCAACTGGGCCTACGAAGAGGGCCTGATGGACCGCAGGGGTATGGGGCGGAGCGCCCCCTGCACCCGGCTGGGGGCCGTGTATTACATCTGGAAGGCCCGGGGAGCGCCCGAACCGTCGCAGGCCGCCAGCTTCTCCGACGTGGACCCCGGTTCCCCTGCTGCCAAGGCGGTGTCCTGGGCGGTGGAGGAGGGGATTACCAAGGGGTATGGCGGCGGCGGCACCTTTGCCCCGGACCGGGTAT
Source organism: uncultured Oscillospiraceae bacterium (assembly GCA_910588135.1). Classification (GTDB taxonomy): domain Bacteria; phylum Bacillota; class Clostridia; order Oscillospirales; family Oscillospiraceae; genus Enterenecus. The sequence goes on from CAJUOT010000013.1 coordinate 14,077, forward strand.
GCACCCGGGGAGAGATCGCCTGCTTCCTCTACCGGGCCTTCCATTGAAAAACAGACCCCATCCCCGCAGGGGGATGGGGTCTGCTCATATGCCCCAGTCCAGCCAGACAATATCCTCCGGGGGCGCGCCGTGGCAGCACACCGCCGCCCGCCAGCCCTCTCCGGCATAGCTCCTGTGGGGGCAGGGGGGCGGGACGGGTACGGCCCTGGGTGGGAACAGGGGGGTGTCCTCCCGCTTGCACCAGCTCTCCTTCAGCGTCCACAGACGGTAGAACTCCTCCCAGCTGCCGTCGAACGCCGCCAGCTCGGCGGCGCTGAGGACGTAGGCGGGCAGGCCCGCCCGCCGGGGGCGCACCAGCTCCACGTCCGCGCCCACCGGGGCGTCCGACAGGGCGCACAGGGCCAGCCCGCCGCTGTGGGACAGGGAGAACCAGTGGCGGTCCAGCCCGGGGAAAAAGGGCTTGCCCCGGGGGGAGCGCTCCACGGGGGGCAGGGCGCCCCACCCCCAGCTCAGCGCCGCCGCGCGCTCCAGCAGCGGCCAGGCCAGCCGCCTGCCGTCCGCGCCCGCGGCGCCGTAGATGACAGTCACAAAATCCCCCCTCGGACATTTTCTCCATTATAGCGCGGCGGGGGGGGAGGCGCAAGGGGGAAACGCGCGCCGCCCGCCCCGAGGGGCGGACGGCTCAGGCTCCGCTTCAGGCCCCGCCGGGACACTGCCGCCCGGTGTGGTCGATGGTATAGTCCTGGCCGCACGCCCCGGGCAGGATGAGCTGGGAGATGGGCAGGAAGGTATAGCCCTGCTGGAGCAGCGCCTCAATGATGCCGGGCAGGGCCTCCGGGGTGTGCTTGGCGGCGTTGTGGAACAGCACGATGGACCCCGGCTGCACCTTGGAGGTCACCCGCTTGGTGATGTCGGCGGCGGACAGGTCTTTCCAGTCCAGGCTGTCCACGTCCCACTGGATGGGCTCGATGCCCATGGAGCGCACGGCGTTGATCACGTGGTCGTCATACTCCCCGTAGGGGCAACGGAACAGGGTGGGCTCCACCCCCGTCACCGCCGCGATCTTCTCCCCGCAGGCGGCCAGGTCGTCCACGATCTCCTGGCTGGACAGGCTGTTGAAATGGGCGTGGGTGTTGGAGTGGCTCATCACCTCATGGCCCGCGTCGGATAGGGCCTTCACCGACTCCGGGTATTTGTCTACCCACTCGCCCACCACGAAGAAGGTGGCCTTGACGTTGTACTTGCCCAGTATGTCGATGAGCTGCTGGGTGTCCTCGTTACCCCAGGCCGCGTCGAAGCTGATGGACAGCACCTTGTGGTCCTTCTGCACACAGTAGATGGGGAGCTGCCGGGTGGACGCCGCCGCCCCCACCACTGCCGGATGGTTCACCACCCAGAACATCAGCGCGGCGGCCAGGGCGCAGGCTGCCGCCGCGATCACCTTCCGCCGCAGGTAAATGATTTTTGGTTCACGCATGGTCGATCCCTCCAAGCTCGGTATTGATACACCTTATGCGGGAGGGGGCCCGTTCATGTTTGTACAAAAAACAGGCCCCGCGTCCATGACGCGGGGCCTGTCCGGCTTAAAATGTGAGCACTTCCTGCTCCGGCTTGTCCGCGGGGCTGAGGGCGGTGACGCACAGCACCGGCCCCGGCTCCCCCTGGTACGCCTCGTGGGGCTCCAGCCGGACCACGCCCGTCACATCCGCCCAGGCGCGGTTCTCAAAGGCGGCGAACCCGTCCCCCTCGGCCACCAGGCCCAGGAAGGTAATGTCCGCCTCGCAGCAGGTCATGGCAAACCGGCCCAGGATCACGTTGTCCGGGTACTGGGGCAGGTGGCACACCACCGTTTTCGCCCGGACGGCTTTGCCGTCGTACCGCTCCGGATGTTCCATCACATCCACGTACCACACGCCGAAGTCGTCGTCCGGGATGTCGATCACGTCCTGGCTCAGGTCGAAGGGGCATACGGTGCCGTCGGCGTAGTCCTCGCTGGTGCCGTCGGTGTTTTCCAGATAGATGCTGGCCCGGCGGTTGACCATTTTCAGGTTGCGCTGGCGCAGGGAGGCGCGCAGGGCCTCGTCGCAGCGGTTGAACACGATCATGTCCGCGTTGGTGAGCTTTTCCATCATCAGCTGGCCCAGGTTCTTGGCGTACACGTCGAAGGTGGCCGCCTCCACCATGGTCATGATCTGGTAGAGCACCCAGTTGTCCGGCAGGGCCTCCTGGTAGAGCCTCTGCAGCGGCCACATCCCGTTGAACTCGATGAGCACCTGCTCCGGGCGGTGCTTCTTCTCCAGCCGTTTGAGGCGGGCGGGGGTCAGCTCCGCCTCGTCCTCCACGTTCACCACCGTGACGTTGCGCAGCGCCTTGGGATCATATTCCTCGGCGCCCTCCTCGCAGCAGAGGAGCAGGGTGCGCCCGTCCCGGGCGAAGCCGTCCTGAAGGATGCCATTGATGAAGGTGGTTTTGCCGCCGTCCAGGAAGCCGGCAAACAGGTAGACAGGGATATCCATGAAGGCCGCCCCTCTACAGGCCGAACAGGGCGGCCAGCTTATCCTCTTTCAGGTCCGCGCCGATGACGCACAGCCGCCCGGTGTAGTCGGCGGGGCCGGTGCGCACCTCGTGTTCCCCGGGGACATAGTCGAAGTGGAGCCAGCCGCCGTCCCCCGCCGGGACGATGCCCTTGGCCCGGAGAATTGCGCCGCACTCCCCCAGGTCCAGCTCGGCCAGAATGCGCTCCAGCTCCTCCTTGGAAAAGGGCTTGACGGTCTCCAGTCCCCAGCTGTTGAACACTTCGTCGGCGTGGTGGTGGTCGTGGTCGTGACAGCCGCAGGAGCACTCCTCCCCGTGGTCGTGGTGATGGTGGTGCTCCCCGTGGTCATGGCGGCGGCACTCATGGCCGTGCTCCTCATGCTCGTGGCGGCCCTCCCCGTGGCAGCACGCGTGGTCATGCCCGTCATGATCGTGATGGCAGCACCCTTCCTGGTCGTGATGGTGGTGCTCGTGGTCATGGCCGTGGTCGTAATGGGCGTGGGCGGCCTCCCCGGCGGCATGGTCCGCCCGGATGCGCGCCAGAAGCTCCGCCTCCAGAGAGGTCTTTTCGATGGCGGAGAGGACGGTTTTGCCGTCCAGCTGGTCCCAGGGGGTGGTGAGGATCACCGCCGTGGGGTTTTTCTCCCGCAGCAGCGCCACCGCCGCCTCCAGCTTGTCCTGGGTCATGTTCTGGGTGCGGGAGAGGAGGATGGTGCCCGCGTGCTCCACCTGGTTGTTGTAGAACTCACCGAAGTTCTTCATATACATCTTTACCTTGGAGGCGTCCGCCACGGTGACGAAGCTGTTCAGCTTCAGGGAGGGGTCGCTCTTGGCGGCGTTTTCCACCGCGGCCACCACGTCGGACAGCTTGCCCACCCCGGAGGGCTCGATGAGGATGCGGTCGGGGTGGAAGCGATCCGCCACGTCATGGAGGGCCTTGCCGAAGTCGCCCACCAGAGAACAGCAGATGCAGCCGGAGGACATTTCGGAAATCTCAATCCCGGCGTCCTTCAAAAAGCCGCCGTCCACGCTGATCTCGCCGAACTCGTTCTCAATGAGCACCAGTTTTTCGCCCTGGTAGGCCTCCGCCAGCAGTTTCTTGATGAGGGTGGTCTTGCCCGCCCCCAAAAAGCCGGACACGATGTCGATTTTAGCCATTTGGGAAATCATTTCCTTTACTTGAAGTTTCCTCCTATTTTACAGCCGGAGGCGGGGAAAGTCAAGGCCCCCGCCGGAGCGGGGGCCTTGTTTCAGTCAATCCGCGCGGATGGGATAGACATAATCCTGGCCAAACTGGACGTAGTCCACCTGGTCCAGCTCCAGAGGCTTGAAAAATCCATAGTAGTAGGTGACATCCCATTCCGGCCTGTCCGTAAGCAGGCCGGGCCCGATCTGATAATAGGGGTCGTTGATGTCATCCGGGCGGTTCTTGTACATCAGATACCCGCAGTTGTGGCCGATGAATACCTCGGAGCCGTCCTTCATCACAATGCGCACGTCTCCAGGGACTTCGGGGCGGCGGCGCTCATTATCCTGGCGCAGGTTGGTGCGGAAGTCAAACCGGACCCCCAGCGGGGAGAGTTTCATGGTATCCAGCAGGTTGGTTTCCCCGGTGTCCGGGTCGGTCCACGCCGCCCCGCCGCAGTCGATGACGGCCATGCGGCTCTCAAAATGGGCGCCGATGTCAAACTGGAACGTCCCCCGGAACACCTCGTCGTAGGTGCGGCCGGAGCCGTCGGGCGCGTCGATCCACAGACCGTAAATGTTCAGCCGCTTGGAGCCGCCGTCGTTGTATGTGAGGCCCCCGCCGCCCAGCATCAGGATGATGTCCTTCACGTTGTCCGCAGGATCGTCATCGGGAAGAGTGCGGCAAAAATACTCCTGGCAGGATTGGCCGCCGTCCGTCTCCAGGAGCGGCCCCGTGTCCCGGAGATCGCCCCACAGGGAGTACCGGACGTCCTCCCCGCTCAGGTCGGGCAGCACGACGCCCTCCGGGGCCTCGACACGCAGGCGCAGGTAATAGCGGTCCTCGTCCGCCAGCGCGGATATAAAGGTGATGGCAGCGCCGTTGCTGGTGACGCTGTACTGCCCGCTGCCGTCGAATACGCGGCCCACTTCGTTCAGGCTTTCCACCTGAGCGGTAGTCAGCGGCCCGGGGCTCCACACGGTAAACAAATGCTGCATCAGCTCCCCCGCGCCCAGGGCGCGGGCCACCGCAAAGGCGGACACCGTGAGGGCGGCCAGCATGGCGGCGGCTGCCAGCAGGCGGACGGGCAGCCGGTACAGCCCGGTTTTTTTCCCAGGGGCGATTTTTTTCATCGCCAGTTCCCTGATCCGGGCGGGTGAAAGGGGCGTTTTGCCGGACAGCTCCACGCTGTCATCCTCATAGCCGTCCAGCAGGTCGGAAATTCGCCTGTTCATATCAGTTCCTCCTTTTCCAACAGTTTCTTCAGCTTCATCCGCCCCCTGCGCAGCCGGGTCTTGGCGGTGGACTCGTTGAGCCCCATGGCCGCGGCCGCCTCCTTCACGCTCTGGGCGTAATAATAGTGGCGCAGGAAAAGTTCCCGGTCCTGGGCGGGCAGGCTGTCCACCGCCCGGCGCACCAGGGCCCGCTCCTCGGCCCGCTCCAGTTCCCCGGCGGGGTCGTCCGGGCCGGGCAGCTCCAGCGCGTCCTCCTCCAGAGGGAGGGCGCGGCCCGTCTGGCGCAGCTTGTTTTTCGCCTTGTTGCGCGCCACCGCCCCCAGCCACGCCTTGACCCGGCCGGGGCGCAGGTCGTCCGCCTGCTCCCAGGCGGCCAGAAACACGTCGGACGCCACTTCCTCCCCGTCCTCGGGGGACATGGCTCCCCGGAGAACGCCCCAGACTACGGCGGATACGTATGGGAGGTAGGCGTCCATCAGCCCCTCCAGCCCAGCGGGGTCGCGGGCGCGCAGTTTCCGCAGGATGGCTTTTTCTCTCATACCGAATTGCTCCTTACCGATCTCTGAAAGCCGCTTTCACCTATCATATCACATTCTGCCCCGCCCGAGTTTCGCAAACAGGCAAAAAAACGCCCCGCCCAGAGATGGGCGGGGCACGGCGTATCTCGCTCAGATCACCCTCATACGGATGACGCCGGGCACCCGGCGGATGTCCGCAATGACGCTCTCGTCCACCCGGGAGCCTGCGTCCACCATGGTGTAGGCGTATTCCCCCTTGGACTTGTTGGTCATGTTCTCCACGTTCACCCCGTCGGCCCCCAGCTGGGTGGTGATCTGGGCGATGACGGCGGGGACGTTGCGGTGGATGACGCACAGGCGCTGGACGCCGGAGCGCTCCATCACCACGTTGGGGAAGTTGACGGAATTCTTGATGTTGCCGTTCTCCAGGAAGTCGCGCAGCTGGTTGGCAGCCATGACGGCGCAGTTTTCCTCGCTCTCCGGGGTGGACGCGCCCAGATGGGGGATGGCCACCACGCCCTCCGCCAGCGCGTTCTGGTTGTTGGGGAAATCGGTGACATACCGGGCGGCCTTGCCGGCCTTCAGCGCGGCGATCATGTCGCCGTCGTTCACCAGCTCGCCCCGGGCCAGGTTGATGATCCGGACCCCGTCCTTCATTTTGGCCAGGGAGGCGGCGCTGACCGTGTCGCGGGTGGCCTCCATATAGGGCAGGTGGAGGGTGATATAGTCGGCGCTGGCGTACAGCGTGTCGATCTCCTTCACCACCTTGATGTGCCGGTCCAGCCGCAGGGCGGCGTCCACCGACAAATAGGGATCGTAGCCGTACACGTCCATGCCCAGGCTGAGCCCGATGTTGGCCACCAGCGCGCCGATGGCCCCCAGCCCCACCACGCCCAGGGTCTTGCGGTACAGCTCCGGCCCCACAAAGGCGGCCTTGCCCTTTTCCACGGCGGCGGCCACGTCCACGCCGTCCGTCTGGGCCTGCTCCCGCACCCACGCCACCCCGCCGGAGATGTCCCGGGAGGCCAGAAGCATGGCGCACAGCACCAGTTCCTTCACGGCGTTGGCGTTGGCGCCGGGGGTGTTGAACACCACCACGCCCGCCTCAGAGCAGCGCTCCACAGGGATGTTGTTCACGCCCGCCCCTGCCCGGGCGATGGCCCAAAGCTTCTCGGGAAACTGGTAGTCGTGGAGCTTGGCGGAGCGGACCAGAATGGCGTCCTCGTTCTCCACGCTGTCGCCGGTGGCATAGCGGTCCCCGGGCAGGCGCTCCAGGCCCGCCGGGGCGATCTTGTTCATGGTTTTGATGTTAAACATGGCTTTTTACACCCCATTAAATGAGATAAGGCTTCCCCCCGCCGGGGGGAAGCTGTCAGCCGAAGGCTGACTGATGAGGGGAAGCGCAGGAACTCCTCACAGCATGGTTCCAACGTACCCTCATCCGTCACGGCTTCGCCGTGCCACCTTCCCCCTTGGAGGGGGAAGGCTTTCGCTCAGTTGGCCTTGTCAAACGCGCGGATAAAGTCCGCCAGCTTCTCCACGCCCTCCACGGGCATGGCGTTGTAGATGGAGGCCCGCATACCGCCCACGCTGCGGTGGCCCTTCAGGTTGGTGAAGCCCGCCTCCGCGGCCTCCTTGACAAATTTGGCGTCCATCTCCTCGCTCACCGAGCGGAAGGTGACGTTCATGTCGGAGCGGGAGCCCTTCTCCGCCGCGCAGGTGAACAGGCGGGAGTCGTCCAGCACGCTGTAAAGCAGCTGCGCCTTACTGTGCTTGATTTTCTCCATGCCTTCCACGCCGCCCTGGTCATCCAGCCACTCCAGCACCAGCCCCAGCATATAGATGCACCAGCAGGGCGGGGTGTTGTACATGGAGTCCTTGTCGATCATGGTCTTGTAGCTCATCATCAGCGGGGTATAAGGCAGCTCGCGGCCTGCCAGATCCTCCCGGACGATGGCGATAGTGAGGCCCGCCGGGGCCAGATTCTTCTGGGCGCCGCCGAAGATGACGCCGTACTTGGACACGTCCACCGGTCGGGACAGGAAGTTGGAGGACATATCGCACACGAGGGGCACGTTGCCGGTGTCGGGCACGTACTGCCACTCGGTGCCGTAGATGGTGTTGTTGGCGCAGTAGTAGAAGTAGCTGGCCTGGGGGTCCAGCTTGAGCTGGCCCTGCTGGGGGATATAGGTGTGGTTTTTGTCCCCGCTGTCGGCGGCCAGACTGATCTCGCCGTACTTTTTGGCCTCCTGATAGGCCACGTTGGCGAAGTTGCCGGTGACGGCGTAGTCCGCCTTTCCGGTCCTGCCGATGAGGTTCAGGGGCACCATGGAGAACTGGCTGGACGCCCCGCCCTGCAAAAACAGCACCTTATAGTTGTCGGGCACGTGGAACAGCCGGATAAAGTTTGCCTTGGTGCCGTCGAAGATCTTCTGGAATACCTTGGAGCGGTGGCTCATCTCCATCACGGACATTCCGCTGCCCTGGTAGTTGGTGATCTCGGCCCCCGCCCGCTCCAGCACCTCCAAGGGCAGCATGGACGGGCCGGCGGAGAAGTTATAGACGCGCTGCGTTCCCATGGTCTCTTCCTCCTTCAAATTCCCCCCGGGGTGTTTCCGCGAACCCCGGGGAGCGCCTTGCATTTTACCGCTTTAGCGTGTTATATGTATTATATGTTTTCGGGCGGCGCCCTGTCAATGCCCAGATGGGCAAAAAAAGCCCCCCGGGGATGGGGGGCTTTGGGTATTTCGTTGGGATAAGCGGCGTACCGTTCATTTTGTTTTCAACATTCTTGTGGCGTTCAAAATGGCGATGACAGCCACCCCCACGTCGGCGAACACGGCCCCCCACATGGTGGTTTTGCCCAGCGCCCCCAGCACGAGGAACAGGGCCTTGACCCCCAGGGCGAACACGATGTTCTCCTTGACAATCCACAGGCACTTCACCGCGATGTCCATGGCCCGGGCCAGCTTGGCCGGGTCGTCGTCCATGAGCACCACGTCGGCGGCCTCGATGGCGGCGTCGGACCCCATGGCCCCCATGGCGATGCCCACGTCTGCCCGGGAGAGCACCGGGGCGTCGTTCACCCCGTCGCCCACGTAGGCCAGCACGCCCTTTTCGCCCTTGCGGGAGAGCAGCGTTTCCAGCCGGTCCACCTTGTCGCCGGGCAGGAGCTGGGCGTGGACCTCGTCCAGCCCCAGCTGGGCGGCCACGGCTTTGCCCACCGCCTCGCTGTCCCCGGTGAGCATGACGGTGCGGATGCCCCGGCTTTTCAGGGCCTGGATGGCGGCGGGGGCGGTGGGCTTCACCTGGTCGGCGATGACGGCGCAGCCCAGGTATCTGCCCTCCCGCGCCACATGGACGACGGTGCCCGTCTGCTCACAGGGTGTAAATTCCACGCCCTCCCGGCGCATCAGCTTCTCGTTGCCCGCCAGCACCCGCGCCCCGTCCACCAGGGCGGACACGCCGTGGCCGGGGATCTCCTGCACATCGGTGACGCGGGCGGGATCAACCTCCCCGCCCAGGGCCCGGCGCAGGGACTGGGCGATGGGGTGCCCCGAGTGGCGTTCGGCCAGGGCGGCGGCCTCTAAGAGCTCCCGCTCGGTAACAAAGGGGGCGGGCTCCAGGGCGGACAGCTCGAACACCCCCTGGGTGAGGGTGCCCGTCTTGTCGAACACCACGGTCTCCGTTTTCGCCAGCAGCTCCAGGTAGTTGCCGCCCTTCACCAGAATGCCCTGGGCGGAGGCCCCGCCGATGCCCCCGAAGAAGGACAGGGGGATGGAGATGACCAGAGCGCAGGGGCAGGAGATGACCAGGAAGGTGAGGGCCCGGTGGACCCAGGTGGCCCAGTCCCCGGTGAACAGGGAGGGGATCACCGCCAGGGCCAGGGCGGCGAACACCACGCAGGGGGTGTAGTACCGGGCGAAGCGGGTGATGAAGTTCTCCGCCTTGGCCTTTTTAGAGGCGGCGTTCTCCACCAGATCCAGGATTTTTGCCACGGTGGACTGGCCGAACTCCTTGGTGACCCGGGCCTTCAGCAACCCGGTGATATTGACGCAGCCGCTGAGCAGCTCCCCGCCCACCCCCACGTCCCTGGGGGCGGACTCGCCGGTGAGGGCGGCGGTGTTCAGGGAGGACGCCCCCTCCACCACCACGCCGTCCAGGGGGACCTTCTCGCCGGGGCGGATGACGATGGTCTCCCCCACCGCCACCTCGTCGGGGTCCACCTCAAGGATTTGGCCGTCCCGCTCCACGGTGGCCGTGTCGGGCCGGATGTCCATGAGCTGGGCGATGGAGCGGCGGGACTTGCCCACCGCCACGCTCTGGAACAGCTCGCCCACCTGGTAGAACAGCATCACGCCCACGGCTTCGGCGTACTCCCCCAGCGCCAGGGCCCCAATGGTGGCCACGCACATGAGGAAGTTCTCGTCAAAGACCTGACCGTGGCCGATGTTGCGGAGGGCTTTCCAGAGGATGTCCCAGCCGATGGTGAGATAGGCAATCAGGAAGAGAATGAACCGGTTGAAAACATACCCTGTCATTCCGTCCAGGCTCCATGTGCGCAGCAACCACAGCTGCGGCGGGCTGAATGTTATCGCCTCCAGCAGCGTGGTGTCGGACAGGTGGATAGGCGTAGGCCACAGCTCACACAACAGCAGCAGCGCCGCCGCAATGATGATGCGGATCAGCGTCTTTTTTTGCTTTCTGGTCACAACAAACACCTCAATCGTAGGGGCGGATACCATCCACCCGCAGGATACCCGGCCGCGCTGGCAGCCGCGGGCGGACAATGTCCGCCCCTACTTTTCCAATACAGCGATGCCCTCCGGCACCCCGCCGGGGATGACCTCCAGCGCCACCGGGGCCAGCCCCAGGCGCTCCAGAAATTCCCGGTAGCTCTCCGGGCTGAAGGCGTGCTCGTAATGGAAGCCCACGCCCTGATAAATTTTAATCATGGTGCCGTAGGCTGTCCCCGCCTTCCCTTGCAGGTAGGTGGGCAGGATGAGCCGTCCATCCGGGGCGGTCACCCGCCACAGCTCCCGGGCCGCTTTCTCCGGCTCCGGAAGGAGGTGGAGCACATTTCCCGCGATCACCGCGTCAAAGCTCCCGTCCGGGTCGGGCAGGGCGGTGATATCCCGCAGGGCAAATCGGATGTTGGCCAGCCCCCGCTTTTTTGCCTTTCTTCGGGCCCGGGCCAGCATGGCCTCAGACTGGTCCGTGCACAGCACGGACTTCGCCCGTTTTGCTGCGGCAAGGGAGAACTCCCCCGTCCCGGCGGCACAGTCCAGCACCCGCGCCCCGTCGGGGACCAGCTCTTCCACCCGGGTCCGGGCGGCGGCGTTCACTTTGCGGTTGCTCCACTCAAACAGGTCATAGAGGCCGGCGACGCGATCCCAGAAGGTGGGCAGCCGAAGGCTGCCGGACCGGTCGTTCGGCGAAGCCGAATGACGATCCAAGGTGCTCACAGCACGATCTGACAGTCGGGCTCCACCTTTTTGCAGCACTTGACCACGTCCTTCATCACCGCGTCCACGTCGTCCGCCTCAATGGTCATCTTCTGGGTGAGGAAGCTGACGGTGGCGCCGGTGACGCCGGGGAGCTTTTTGATGGCGGCCTCCATTTTGGCGGCACAGTTGGCGCAGTCCAGGTCGATGAGCTTGAAGGTCTTTTTCATGGTGATACTTCCTTTCCTTATTCGTTTCCTATTCACGCCTCGCCTGTTCGCGACGCGCGGTTTTCGTCGAAGCAAAGTCGGCTCCGCTTCGTTTCCGTCTTCGGCGAAAACTGTGCTCGCTTCCTTGCTTCTCCTCTCCCCACAAAGCCAGAGGTCGGCTTTGCGGGGGCCCCATTTAGGGGGCTGCCCGCGCTGCTCACGACGGCTCGGACGCTTTGATGTCACGCCTCGCCTGTTCGCGACGCGCGGCTTCGCTCCGACTCGGGCAAAACCCGCGCCGCTCTGCGGCCGCTGGGCTTTTGCCCTCGCTCCGTTCCATCCGCGCTGCTCACGACGGCTCGGACGCTATTCGTTGATATGCTCCATGCCTTGAGCAATAATTTTGCGCACGTGGTCGTCGGCCAGGGAGTAGAACACGGTCTTGCCGTCCTTGCGGAACCTGACCAGCCGGCTGCTCTTGAGCACCCGCAGCTGGTGGGACACCGCCGACTGGGTCAGCCCCAGCAGTTTGGAGATGTCGCACACGCACAGTTCCGCCTCGAACAGGGCGTACAGGATTTTGATCCGGGTGGAGTCCCCGAACACCTTGAACAGTTCCGCCAGATCGTACAGCGTCTCGTCATCCGGCATCCCGCCCAGTACCTCGTTGACCGCGTCCTCGTGGACAAACAGACAGCCGCAGCGCTCAATTTCGTTGTTGCCGGCCACAGGAGCCCTCCTCTCTCAATTGAGTAATATATGAACATCTGCTCATATATTAGCACGAAAGAATTCCGCTGTCAACCCCCGGGGAAAAATATTGTGGGGCGGGGGAGCCGCGCTCCCCCGCCCCACGGGGCCGGACAGGTTGCTTCAAGTGTTCCGCTCCAGATATACGACCACCGCCGCCCCCGGCCCCACGTGGGTGCCGATGACCGCGCCCACCGGGTGCACCTCGTGCCGGTGGGGCCCAAAGGTGTCCTGTGCCAGTGCGATCAAGCTCTGGCACAGGGTGTCGTCGGCGGTGTAGCCGTAGTACACCGGCAGGCGGGGGTCGCTGGCAAGGTTTCCCCCGATGAGCTTCATCAGGGCGGACAGGCTGCCCTTGGCCCCCACCCCCTTGCCCACCAGCCCCAGCTGGCCGTCCCTGAGGGTGATGATGGGCTTCACCTTCAAAAGCTCCCCGGCGATGGACACGGCGGCGGGCAGCCGCCCCCCCTTGTGGAGGTATTTCAGGGTGTCCACAATGGCCAGCAGCCTGACCCTGCCCTTCGCCCGCTCCAGCTCGGCCGCGATGGCCGGGGCGTCCAGCCCCTGCTCCCGGAGAAGGCAGGCCAGGTCGATGAGCAGCCGCAGCCCCAGCACCGTCTGGGTGGAGTCCACCACGTAAATGTTTTCATAACCGCACATCTCCCGGGCGATGAGAGCGCTCTGACAAGTGCCCGACAGGGAGGCCGCCATGGGCAGGCAGACCACGCTGTCCCCGTTCTGCTTTGCCCGCTCGAACCAGGGGAGAAAGTCGTCCGGCCCCGCCTGACTGGTGGTGGGCAGCTCCCTGGCCTGGGCCAGCCGCTGGAAAAAGGCGGCGTGGTCCAGCACGTCGGGAAACTCCTCATCGCCGAACTGAACCTTCAGGGACACCACCCAGATTCCCCTGCGCACCGCCTCCTCCGGCCGGAAATCGGCGGTGCTGTCCGTCAAAATGTAAATAGCCATTTTCAACTCTCCTCATGTTTTTGGTCTTGCCGCCCCATGCCGTGAAAAAAGCGGTCCAGCTGGCGCAGGGAGCGCAGCAGCGTTTCCAGCTCGCCCTCCTCCAGTCTGGCCGCGGCGCTCTCCGCCATGCGGGCGTGGAACTGGGCGTGGAGCCGGTCGGCCGCCTCCCCCTTGGGGGTGAGGCGGATTCGGATCACCCGCCGGTCCCCCGGCTCGCCCCCCCGCTCCAGGTAACCCTTGCGCACCAGGGTGTTCACCGCCGCAGTCAGCGAGCTCACCCGGATGGCCAGGGCGCCGGCCACCTGGGTCATGGTGTTGCGCCCGCTGTCGGTGAGGCCGCTCACCGCCTCCAGCACGTGGAGCTCCTTCACCGACAGGTCTGTGGCCCCGGTGTCGCTCAGGGCCTGCTCCTCGCAGGCCAGGATCTGGTTGAACACGTGGACAAAAAAATAGTTCAGCTCATCCCGCTGCTCCTGGGTCATGGAGCCACCTCCTGAGAAATTCTAATAGTTTAAAAGTATAATTATTTGAACTTCAAATAATATACGCAAAAAAAGCGGACTTGTCAACCCAATTTTTCCGCGGCAAAAATTTCTGCGTTTTTTTGAAAAAAGCTCTTTACAAACTGGACAGTCTATGATATCTTACTATCAGTAATCATTCCTATTAGTGAGGCGCTTGAAGGGAAACGCTATGAACAACGTCCGACAGAGTAAAAAGAGGGACGCCATGCTGGCCCTGCTCCGGCAGACCGTCTGCCACCCCCCGGCGGACTGGGTCTACCGGGAGATGAAGGCGGAGTACCCGGATCTGAGCCTGGGCACCGTCTACCGCAACCTGAACCTCCTGTGTGAGCGCGGGCTCATCCGGCGGGTGGGGGCGGTGAACGGCCAGGAGCGCTACGACGGGATGGTTACGCCCCATTCCCATTTTGTTTGCAGCTGCTGCGGCGCCATTTTGGACCTGCCCGAGCACTCGCCGGGGGAGGGCTATCTGGAGTCTGTGGGCGTGCAATATGGATTCCAGGCGGAGGGCTGTGAGTTCACCGTCCGCGGCGTGTGCCGGGACTGCCTGAGGGAACAGGCCGCCGCCCAAAATTAACAATTGGAGGAAAACTGTCATGAAAAAGTGGATCTGCCCTGTCTGTGGTTATGTCTATGAGGGCGAGCAGCCCCCCGCCGAATGCCCCGTGTGCCATGTGGCCGGCTCCAAGTTCACCGAGCAGGTGGGCGAGATGAAGCTGGCCGCCGAGCATGAGTACGGCATCTACGCCAAGACCGTGAAGAACAACCCCGACATCAGCGACGAGGACAAGAAGTATATCTTCGAGCAGCTGATGGCCAACTTCAACGGCGAGTGCGGCGAGGTGGGTATGTACCTGTGCATGGCCCGCATTGCCCACCGCCAGGGCTATCCCGAGATCGGCCTGTACTGGGAGAAGGCCGCCTATGAGGAGGCCGAGCACGCCGCCAAGTTCGCGGAGCTGCTGGGCGAGGACCTGGAGCCCAACATGACCGCCGACACTGCCAAGAACCTGGCCTGGCGGGTGGACTGCGAGTTCGGCGCCACCAAGGGCAAGTTCGACCTGGCCGCCTGCGCCAAGAAGAACGGCCTGGACGCCATCCACGACACCGTCCACGAGATGGCCAGGGACGAGGCCCGGCACGGCAAGGCGCTGAAGGGCCTGCTGGACCGGTACTTCAAGTAAGCCGGCCCGCGGGAGGAGCACGCCATGGATCAGTATGTATGCCCCTGCGGCTACGTCTATGACCCCGCTGCGGGAGACCCCGACAACGGCGTCGCCCCCGGCACCCCCTGGGAGCAGGTCCCCGACAGCTGGACCTGCCCGGTGTGCGGGATGGGCAAGGACGTATTCGAAAAAGAGTAAACGGCAGCACCCCGGAGGGTGGGCGGAGACGCCCGCCCTCTTTTTATATTGGGCGGGCGCCGGGAAACAGGGGCTTTTCTTTTTCGCTTTAGCGTGGTATAATAATCTAAAATATGGGAACTGGAAGGCGGAGAGGGAACAGTGAAAAAGATTGTGGTAAAAGTGGGCACCTCCACCCTGGCCCACCCCACCGGGCGGCTGAACATCCGGGGGGTGGAGGCGCTGGTGAAGGTGCTGTCCGACTTGAAAAACGCGGGAAACCAGCTGGTGCTGGTGTCCTCCGGGGCCATCGGCATGGGGGTGGGCAAGCTCAACCTCCCCGGCCGCCCGGCGGATATGCCCACCAAGCAGGCCGCGGCCGCCGTGGGCCAGTGCGAGCTGATGTACACCTACGACAAGCTGTTCGGGGCGTATAACCACACGGTGGCCCAGCTGCTGCTCACCGCGGAAGATGTGAATTACCCCACCCGGCGGCAGAACTTCGTCAACGCCATGGACCGTCTGCTGGAGCTGGGGGCCCTGCCCGTGGTCAACGAGAACGACGCGGTGGCCACCGACGAGGTGGGCGTGTCCACCACCATCGGGGAGAACGACACCCTGTCCGCCATTGTGGCGGAGTGCGTGGGGGCGGACCTGCTCATCCTGCTCAGCGACATCGACGGGCTGTACACCGCCGACCCCCGGAAGGACGGCAGCGCCGCCCTCATCCCCGAGGTGCGGGAGATCACGCCCGGGATGAAGGCGCTGGCGGGCGCCCCCGGCTCCGCACTGGGCACCGGCGGCATGGCCACCAAGCTGAAGGCGGCGGAGATCGCCATGGCCTGCGGCTGCGACATGGTGATTGCCAACGGCCGAAAGCCGGAGCTGTTGTATGACATCGCGGCGGGGGGACATACCGGCACCCGCTTTATCGGAAGGAGGGAAGGGAAATGACCACCCTGGAGCTGCTCCGGCGGGCCAGGAGCGCCAAAAGCGCCATGGCCCTGGCGGACACGGACACGAAAAACCGGGCGCTGCTGGCCATGGCGGACGCTTTGGAGAGGAGCGCCCAGCCCATCCTGGCCGCCAACGCCCTGGACCTGGAGGGGGCGCGGGGCGCGGTGTCCAGCGTAATGCTGGACCGGCTGGCCCTGAACGAGGAGCGCATTTTCGGCATGGCCCAGGGGGTGCGGGAGGTGGCCGTCCTCCCCGATCCGGCGGGGCGGGTGCTCCGGAGGGAGGAGCGGCCCAACGGCCTGGTGATTGAAAAAACCGCCGTCCCCATGGGTGTGATCGCCATCATCTACGAGAGCCGCCCCAACGTCACCTCCGACGCGGCGGCACTGGCGCTGAAGGCGGGCTCCGCCTGCGTGCTGCGCTGCGGCAGGGAGGCCCACCGCTCCGCCGCCGCCATTGTGGACGCCCTCCGGCAGGGCCTGTCCGCCGCGGGGCTGCCCCAGGATGCCCTGGGGCTGGTGGAGGACACCACCCGCCAGTCCGCCCGCGAGCTGATGACCGCCGCCGGCCTGGTGGACCTGCTCATTCCCCGGGGGGGCGCGGGACTCATCCGGGCCTGCGTGGACAACGCCACTGTCCCGGTGATTGAGACGGGCACCGGCATCTGCCACATCTACGTGGACCGGGATGCGGATCTGGACATGGCCCTGGACATCGTGGAAAACGCCAAGTGCTCCCGGCCCAGCGTGTGCAACGCCGCCGAGGCGTGCCTGGTCCACCGGGACATCGCCGGGGCCTTCCTGCCCCGGCTGCGCCAGCGGCTGGTGGACGCGCGGAGGGCGGCGGGCCTGCCCCCGGTGGAGCTGCGCCTGGACGGAGAAGCGGCTTCCATCATTGACGGCGTCCCCGCGGGGGAGGCCGACTTTGACACCGAGTTTCTGGACTATATCCTGGCGGTCAAGGTGGTGGACGGGGTGGACGGGGCCTGCGCCCACATCGCCGCCCACTCCACCGGCCACTCCGAGGCCATCGTCACCGCCAGCGGGGAGACGGCAGAGCGCTTTACCGCCCTGGTGGACTCCTCTGCCGTCTACTGGAATGCCTCCACCCGGTTCACCGACGGCGGCGTGTTCGGCCTGGGGTGCGAGATGGGCATCTCCACCCAGCGCCTCCACGCCCGGGGGCCCATGGGGCTGGAGGAGCTGTGCACCTATAAGTATGTCGTCCGGGGGGCGGGGCAGGTGCGGTGACGGAGAGGACAAACGGATGTTTCACGTGAAACATCCGTTTGTTGACCGTTACACCGGGATGGTCAGAAATGTCCGCACCGCGCCGCTCAGGTCGGCGAACAGCGCCGCGTCCGGCGGGAAAAAGGTGAACCAGACGATCAGCGCCCCCAGCAGGGCGGTGAGGGCTGCCGCCGCCTTGTCCGTCCCCGGCCACTCACACAGCGGCCACAGCACCCGGGGCAGCAGAAAGCCCACCGCCAGCAGGGCGAAATACAGCGCCAGGTCGGCCCACAGGCTCTCTCCCCGGAGGGTGACATGGTAGAGGTAGCCAGCCCCCAGCATGGCGGCGCACACCACCGCCTGACTGAGCAGCCAGGGGGCCCGGGCTCCCCGCCCGCCCCGCCCCATCAGCAGCGACACCGCCAGCAGGGGGAAATAGAGGAGCTTGGTATGTTCCCACACGCTTTCCCGCACCGGGGAGACCAGGGCCAGGATGGGGTTGGGGAGCCATTGGTAGAGGAAGTGGAGCAGCACGCCCAGCGCGGCGGCGGCCAGATAGAGCAGGAGCAGTTTTTTGGTTGATTTTTCCATGGATCACACCTCGCTTTTTTTACTAAGGTATGCGGCGCGAGGGGAAAACTATGTGAAACCCGGCCCCGTTTTTTTCGCACATTTTGTCGAAAAATGTCCAAATAAATCCAGAAGAACCGGGGTTTACCGGCATAAAAAGGGGAATGGCCGCCGCTTCAACCGCTCGGGCCGCGCCCCTTGTCAAAGCCGCCTGACTTTCCCACGGTGAAAATCCGACCTGGCCGCCATATTAACAGGGCGGGCGTTGGGACGGCCGCGGGAGCGCTTCCGCCGCCGTCCAGCCGCCCGCCAGTTTTTTTAAGGCGGTGAATGGATTTGAATGAAGAGACCAGACCATTTACGGGGGCGGCCCTGCGGTTTCTCGGGCTGCTGCTGGCGGCGGTGCTGACCATGTGGCCCACGGCGGCGCGGGCCAGCGCGCCGCCTGCGGTGGTTCCGGTGGGCAGGGCTGTGGGCATCAAGCTCTTTTCCGACGGCGTGGTGGTGGTGGGCACCTCCGATGTGGCCACCGAGTCGGGCAGCGTGAACCCGGCCAAGGCCTGCGGGCTGAAGGAGGGGGATATCATCACCCACATCAACGCCACCGAGGTGGACACCATTGAGGAGGTGTCCGCCCTGCTCCAGGAGCTGGAGGGGGAGACCATGAGCATCCGGGCCATCCGGGACGACAAGCAGGTGCAGCTCACCGCCAAGGCGGCGCTGTGCTCCGCCGACGGCTCCTACAAGCTGGGGGCCTGGATTCGGGACTCCATGGCAGGCATCGGGACGGTGACCTTCTACTGCCCGGAGACCGGGGCGTTCGGCGCCCTGGGCCACGGCATCAACGACGCGGATACCGCCCTGCTCATGCCGCTGGACAGCGGCTCCATCCTGCCCGCCACGGTGGCGGGGGTGGAAAAGGGCAAGGCCGGAGACCCCGGCCAGCTCCATGGGGTGTTTGACACCGACTCAATCCTGGGGCTGCTCAGCGCCAACACCGACGGCGGCGTGTTCGGCACAATGTCCGACGGAAGCTGGGCCCAGGGCGCGCCTGTGGAGACGGCCCTGCGCGGCGAGGTGGAGGAAGGGGAGGCGGTCATCCTGTGCAACATCTCCGGGGACCGGGTGGACGAATTCGCCATCCGGATTGAGAAGGTGTTCCCCGAGCGGGCGGACGACTGCCGGGACTATCTCCTGCGCGTGACCGATCCGCGGCTGCTGGAGGCCACCGGCGGCATTGTCCAGGGGATGAGCGGCAGCCCGATCCTGCAAAACGGGAAAATCGTGGGGGCGGTGACCCATGTGCTGGTGGACGACCCCACCAGCGGCTACGGCATCTATGTGGGACGGATGCTCCAACAGTGCGAATACTGATTGTAATATCCGGTCTTGCGATTCCAAAAAATGGGATGTTGCAGAAATTGGATGGAAATGTCGAAGAAAACATGGAAAAAATGTGGAAAACTTCCTTGCCATCTGGGGGAATCTGTGGTATTTTAAGAGTAACCAGAAATTGGTAAACCTGGGAATTGAATACCTTGGGTCATAGACCGGAAAGGAACGGAGACATGAGCGAGAAGAAAAGGATTGTGCTGGCGGACGCCTCGGAGGAATTCCGCCGGATGCTGGCCGAGCTGGTGGGAGAGGAAGAGGACCTGACGGTGTGCGCGCAGACGGGCAGCGGGGAGGAACTGCTGGATCTCATCGCCCTGCACAAGCCGGACGTGGTGGTGATGGATCTGATGCTGTCCGGAATGGACGGGCTGGAGGTGCTGGCCGAGCTGGGGGAGGACCGGCCGAAGATGCTGGTGCTGTCCGCCTTCGGCGGGCCGGCGCTGGCGGCGGAGATCTCCCAGAAGGGCGGGGACTACTGTATGCTCAAGCCCTGCCGGGCCCAGTCGGTGGTGGAGCGGGCCCGGCTGCTGGTCACCGCCCAGAGGGAGGGCCCCCAGGAGGAAAACCCCACCCGGGAGCTGGAGCGGCAGGTCACCGCCATCATCCATGAGATCGGGGTGCCCGCCCACATCAAGGGCTACCAGTACCTGCGGGAGGCCATCGGCCTGGCTGTGGCGGACATGGAGATCATCAACGCGGTGACCAAGGTATTGTACCCGGCGGTGGCCAAGAAATTCGGCACCACCGCCAGCCGGGTGGAGCGGGCTATCCGCCACGCCATTGAGGTGGCCTGGGACCGGGGGGACCTGGAGACGCTGCAAAAGTATTTCGGCTACACCGTATCCAACGCAAAGGGAAAGCCCACCAACAGCGAATTTATCGCCATGATCGCCGACCGGATCTCCCTGGAGGGGACGCCGGAGCAGACCAAGCTGCCTGGGCGGGCCATGTGACCCAAGGGAAAAAGAGGGCGCTGTGCGTTGCACAGCGCCCTCTTTACGTTCAAAGCTTATGCGTTGGAGCTGTTGATGTACGCCTCCTGCTCGGGGGTGAGCCTGTCGATGGCCAGCCCCAGGGCGGCCAGCTTGGCCCAGCCGATCTGGTCGTCGATCTCAGCGGGAATGTCGTAGAGCCTGCGGGTCAGCCCGTCCTTATGCTTGACCAGCCATTCCGCGGCCAGGGCCTGGACGGAGAAGGACATATCCATGATCTCTGCCGGGTGGCCGTTGCCCCCGGCCAGATTCACCAGACGGCCCTCCGCCAGCACGTTGAGCACCCTGCCGTCGGCCAGCTTATAGCCGGTGATGCCCTCCCGCTGCTCCCACTTGTCCACGGCGTGCTCGTTGAGCCACTTCACGTCCACCTCGCAGTCGAAGTGGCCCGCGTTGGAGAGCAGGGCGTTGGGCTTCATCACCGCGAAGTGGGCGGGGGTGATGACATCTTTGCAGCCGGTGACGCTGACGAACACGTCCCCCAGGGGGGCGGCCTCCGCCATGGTCATCACCCGGAAGCCGTTCATGGTGGCGTCCAGGGCCTTGAAGGGGTCGATTTCGGTGACGATGACGTTGGCCCCCATGCCCGCGGCCCGCAGGGCCACCCCGGAGCCGCACCAGCCATATCCGGCCACCACCACCGTCTTTCCGGCGACCACCAGATTGGTCATGTGCATGATGGCGTCCCACACCGACTGGCCGGTGCCGTACTTGTTGTCGTAATAGTGCTTGGCCTTGGCGTCGTTCACCGCCATCATGGGGCAGGGCAGGGTGCCCTCCCGCTCCCGGGCCCGCAGGCGCAGGATACCGGTGGTGGTCTCCTCGCAGCCGCCGATGAGGCAGTCGGCGTACCCGGCACACTTGCCGGCCAGCAGGTTGACCAGATCGCCGCCGTCGTCGATGACGATGTGGGGATGGCACTTCAGCGTTTCAATCAAATGGGCCTCGTACTCCTCGGGGGTGGAGCCGTGCCACGCGAACACGTTGACGCCCCGCTCCGCCACGGCGGCGGCTACGTCGTCCTGGGTGGACAGGGGGTTGGAGCCGGTGAGGCACACCTCCGCCCCGCCCGCTTTCATCACCAGGGCCAGGTTGGCGGTCTTGGCCTCCAGGTGGACGGAGACGGCGACGCGCATACCTTTAAAGGGCTGCTCCCTGACGAAGCGGGCCTCGATCTGGGACAGGGCGGGCATAAAGCTGCGCACCCAGTCGATTTTCCGGTGGCCGGAGGGGGCCAGGGAGGGGTCGCGGATGATGCTCATAAATATTTCTTCCTTTCCTGCTGTGCCCGCCCCGATGGGGCGGGCACGGTAAAAATTTCGGTGAGGCCAGTATAGCACAGAGTAGGGGCGTTTTCAAGCGGGCGGTTCCTGTCCCCGGATGGCGGCCGGCACGCCGGCCTTTATGAGCTGAAATGCTCCCGCTCTTTGCGCAGCATCAGCCACGACACCCCGTAGCTGATGCCAACGATGACCATAAGGAGGCAGGGGATGGGGTCAAAGCCGCGGTACAAATATGCGGCAAACAGAAAAATGCCAAGCACTCCCATGATTGCGGATAAGAGACAGAGGACTTCAAACAGAATGAGCGCCCATTTTTTGCGCTTACTGATAAAAAACCACAAGACGAGGGTCAATACAAGGGGCGCGCCAAACGCGCCCCTTGTGACCAAAATAATTTTGTCGATCAGCAGCACCAGGATGTTGAACGCCGCAATGATACAAATCCTGCGATTTTTCATGTTCCTCAGTGCTTCTCCGCCAACAGCTTTGCCCGCACGTCCCACAGCTTCTGGGACAGGTCCACGTAGTAGTTGTGGGGGTACTCGAAGCGCTTCACCTCGTCCCACAGGCTGTCCACCTCCCGCTGGCAGTGGGCGCGGGACTGCTGGATGGTGGGAATCTGGTACACCAGCTCGCCGCCTTGGAAGATGGGCGCCAGCAAGGGCCGGGCGGTGAAGTCGGACACGGTTTTGCGCTTCCAGGTGGCCTCCGGGTCGAACAGCTCCAGGGGCTGGGTGAAGTCGGGCTCCTCGTCGTGGACGCAGATGTAGTCGGCAATGGCCTTGCCGGTGGCGTTGGAGAACAGGCGGTACACCTTTTTGAAGTGGGGCAGGGTGACCTTTCCGGCGTTCTCGCTGATCTTGATTTTGGGGGTCACGGAGCCGTCGTCCTCCTCGATGGCGGCCAGCTTGTACACGCCGCCGAACACCGGCTCGCTCTTGGAGGTGATCAGCCGCTCGCCCACGCCGAAAGCGTCGATGCGGGCCCCCTGGGTGATGAGGTCCCGGATGATGTACTCGTCCAGGGAGTTGGAGGCGATGATCTTGATGCCGGGCAGGCCCGCCTCGTCCAGCATGGTCCGGGCCTTTTTGGACAGGTAGGTCAAATCGCCGGAGTCGATGCGGATGCCGCCGCTGGTGATGCCCAGCTCCTGGAACACCCGGATGGCGTTGGGCACGCCGGAGTGGAGGACGCTGTAGGTGTCCACCAGCAGGGTGGCCGCGTCGGGGTAGACCTGGCAGTAGGTTTTGAAGGCGGTGTACTCGTCGGGGAACATCTGCACCCAGGAGTGGGCCATGGTGCCGGTGGCGGGGGTGGAGAACAGCTCGTCCGCCATGGCGCAGGCGGTGCCCCCCGCCCCGGCGATGTAGCTGGCCCGGGCGCCCAGCAGCGCGCCGTCGGAGCCCTGGGCCCGGCGGGAGCCGAACTCGGACACCGGCCGTCCCTCCGCCGCCCGCACGATGCGGCTGGACTTGGTGGCGATGAGGGACTGGTGGTTCAGGGCCAGGAGCAGGTAGGTCTCGATGAACTGCGCCTCGATGGCGGGGGCGCGGACGGTGAGGATGGGCTCCCGGGGGAAGATGGGGGTGCCCTCGGGTACGGCCCAGATGTCGCCGGTGAAGCGGAAGTTTCGCAGATAGTCCAGGAATTCCGGGGCGAAGCAGCCCTTTCCCCGCAGGTATTCGATGTCCTCTTCATCAAAGCGGAGGCCCTGGATGTACTGGATGACCTGCTCCAGACCGGCGGCGATGGCGAAGCCGCCCCCGTCCGGGACGCTGCGGAAGAACACGTCGAAGTAGCACATACGGTCCTTCATGCCGGTGAGGAAATAGCCGTTGCCCATGGTGAGCTCGTAGAAGTCGAAGAGCATGGTGTAATTGACGTCGTGCCTCATTTGGAGAATCCCTCCCTGTCATTGTTGCCCCCCATTATAAGCTGTCTTGACAGCAATTGCAACTGAAAAATCAGGCGGCCCCGCGCAGGGGCCGCCTGACATTTTTAGCCGCGGGTAAACGGCGCCATGTCCAGGCGAATATAATATCCCCGGTTATGGCGGCACACCGGGCACGCCTCGGGGGCCAGGGACGCCTTGATGATCTCCCCGCAGTTGAGGCACATCCACAGGGTCTCCCCGTCGCTGTTGAACAGCTTGTCCTGCTCCAGCAGGCCGGCAAACAGGCCGAAGCGGTCGCCATGGGTCTTTTCAATCTTGGCAATCAGCTCAAACTGCCCGCCGATCAGGTCGAAACCCTCCTGATGGGCGGTGGCGGCGAACTGGGCGTAGTCGTGCTCGAACTCCTGGTATTCGTTGTGCCGGGCGGCGTTGAGCAGATCCAGGGTTTTGTCGGACAGGTCGATGGGGTAGTTGCCGTCGATGGCGATGTTCTGCCCGGCGGAGGGCAGCAGCAGGTCATAAAACACCTTGGCGTGGGCCCGCTCCTGGTCGGCGGTGAACTCAAACACCCGGGCCACCGCCTCCAGCTGCTCCTTCCGGGCGGCGGAGGCGGCGAAGGTGTAGCGGTTGCGGGCCTGGCTCTCCCCGGCGAAGGCGCGCATCAGGTTTTCCCGGGTCTGGCTCTTCATGAAGTCCACGTTGCCCTTGTGGTAATTCTGGTAGACGTTTGGCATGGTAATCCCTCCAAATGTAGTTTGGTAGAGGTAGTATGCCCGAACTGGCGAAAAATTTTCACGGTTCATTTTGCGGCAGTCACTCCGGCGCGAAGGCGGGAATACACTGGGATGATCGAAAACAGGGCCGGAGGGCCGAGGAGGTTTCTTATGCTGCGGGCAAAAAACATCTGGGTGGCGGGGGGCGACCCCCGGCAGGCGGCGCTGGCCGCCCTGCTGGCCGACGACGGCCACAGCGTACATACTTACGCCCTGGAGCTGGGCGAGGGGATGCGGTGCGAGCCGTCCATGGACGGGGCGGACCGGGCGGACTGCGTGGTGCTGCCCCTCCCGGCGGCGGGGCCGGACGGGAGGCTGAACGCCCCCCTGGCGGCGGCGGGGCACAGCCTGGAGGAGGTGCTGGACGCCCTGCGCCCCGGCCAGCTGGTGTGCGCCGGAATGGCGGGGGCTGGGCTGAGGGAGCTGGCGGCGGCGCGGGGACTGGCCCTCCGGGACTACTTCGCCCGGGAGGAGCTGGCGGTGCTCAACGCGGTGCCCACTGCCGAGGGCGCCCTCCAGATCGCCATGGAAGAGCTGCCCATCACCCTCCACGACGCCCGGGTGCTGGTGGTGGGGTTTGGCCGGCTGGGCCGGGCGCTGGCCCCCCGGCTGCGCTCCCTGGGGGCCCGGGTCTGGGTGTCCGCCCGGCGGTACGAGCAGCGCGCCGCCGCCGAGTGCATGGGCCTGGGCAGCGAGGGGATGGACCGCCTCTCCGACTGGCTGTGCAGCTACGATCTGGTGTTCAACACGGTGCCCGCCCCGGTGCTGGGGGTGGAGGAGCTGGCCGCCCTGAAGGAGGGGGCGCTGGTGATCGACCTGGCCTCCCGCCCCGGCGGGGTGGATATGGAGGCCGCCGCCGCCCTGGGTGTACGGGTGGTGTGGGCCTTGTCCCTGCCGGGGAAGGTGGCCCCCGTCACCTCCGGGCGGTATGTCAAGGACACTGTTTATCATATTATGGAGGAATTAGACCTGTGAATTGGAACGAACTGCGCGTGGGATTCGCCTTCTGCGGGTCCTTCTGCACCATGTCCAGGGCGCTGGACGCCCTGGAACAGACCGCCGCCCGGTTTGGGCCGGTGACCCCCATCGTGTCCGAGACGGTGGCGGCCACCGACACCCGCTTCGGCGCGGCCCACGACTTCATGCGGGAGATGGAGCGCATCTGCGGCAGGCGGGTGATCTCCACCGTGGCCGGCGCGGAGCCCATCGGCCCCAAGGGGCTGCTGGACGTGCTGGTGATCTGTCCCTGCACGGGCAATACCCTGGCCAAGCTGGCCCACGGGGTGACCGACACCTCGGTGACCATGGCCGCCAAGGCCCACCTGCGCAACGGCAGGCCCCTGGTGCTGGCCCTGGCCACCAACGACGGCCTGGCGGGCAGCGCCCCCAACCTGGGGACGATGCTGGGCCGGAAAAACGTGTACTTCGTCCCCTTCGGCCAGGACGACTGCCTGGGCAAGCCCGCTTCCCTGGTGGCGGACTTCGCCCTGGTGCCCGACACCGCCGAGGCCGCCTGCCGGGGAGAGCAGCTCCAGCCATTGCTGCGAGGATAGGCGCACAGGGGCGGATGATTTTTCCCCTTGCAATCGGGCTGAAAAAGGCATATAATAAATAAAACCGCGAAATGCGGCAATTGAACACACAAAGGGAGTGAGATGCGTCGTGTCAGGCGATCCGTTCAGTCGAAGTTGGACAGTACAAACACGGCGCACCCGCTGAGCCAGCATCCGCTGCCTCCCCGTGCGCCCGCTGCCCGTTGGCCCAAAGCCGATGGGAAAATTTACAAGCGGAGCGGCGGGGGATTTTTCTGCCCATTTTCGGGCGGTTCCGCGCCGGTTCGGGAAAGGTGCGTGAAGCTATGCTGACCATCCACAAAACCGTGGAGGGCAAAATGACCCAGCTCAACGCCGTAACCGACGGCTGCTGGGTCAACCTCATCAACCCCAGCGAGGACGAGCTGAAAACCGTGGCAGCCACCCTGGCGGTGGAGCCCTCCTTTCTCCGGGCGGCCCTGGACGAGGAGGAGATGTCCCGCATCGACAGCGAGGACGGCTGCACCCTCATCATCGTGGACACCCCCTCCATGGAGTGGGACGACACCGGCGTGGTGTACTCCACCCTGCCCATGGGCATTATCGTCACCGGCAAGCACATCATCACCGTCTGCCTGAAGGAGACCTCGGTGGTGCGGGACCTCCAGGCGGGGCTGGTGCGGGACGTGCGCACCGAGCAGCGCACCCGGTTCATCCTCAACATCCTCCTGCTGGTGGCAAAGCGGTACTTGAACTACCTCAAGCAGATCGACAAGACCTACAGCCATATGGAGCGGCAGCTCTACAAATCCCAGCGGAACAAGGAGCTGATCCAGCTGCTGGACCTGGAGAAGTCCCTGGTCTATTTCAACACCTCCCTCAAGGCCAACGAGGTGACGCTGGAGAAGATTCTCCGGGGACGGATTGTCACCCTCTACGAGGAGGACCACGACCTGCTGGAGGACGTGCTCATCGAGGTGCGGCAGGCCATTGAGATGGCCCAGATCTACTCCGACATCATCTCGGGCATGATGGACGCCTTTGCCTCCGTCATCTCCAACAACCTGAACGTGATCATGAAGCTGCTGGCCTCTGTCACCATCCTGATGACGGTGCCCAACATCGTGTTCAGCTTCTACGGCATGAACGTGGGCCGCCTGCCTTTCGCCGGCAGCTTCTGGCCGCCGCTGCTCATCTCCGCCGCCATCATCGTGGTGGCGGGGGTCATCCTGAAAAAGAAGGACCTGCTGTGATATGGAACCGGGCGCGGGGCGGCATCCGCGCCCGGTTTTTTGCGCCCCGGTGAAAAAATTTTGAAAGGCGTCAACAATCCGGCCCCGCCGGTTGTGTAGGAGACAGAGAGACGAAAGGAGGGGTCCCCATGGAGCACGGGCCGCTTTCCCGGGAGGAACTGGCCAGCCTCTACCAGCGGCGGTTCGGCATGGTCTACCAGATCTGCCTGATGCTGATGAAAAACGTGCCCGACGCGGAGGACGCCGCCCAGACCGTCTTTCGCAAGGCAGTGGAGCGGACAGAGCCCTTCCGTGATCCGGAGCACGAGAAGGCCTGGCTCATCGTCACCGCCCGGAACGAGTGCCGCAACCAGCTCAAATACTGGTGGCGCACCCGGCGGGCGGACAGCGGGGCGCTGGACGCCCTCGCCTGGGAGGAGCCCCGGGGCCGGGAGGTGTGGGAGCAGGTGGCGGCGCTGCCCAAGCCCCACCGGCTGGCGCTCTACCTGTACTACTACCAGGGCTATGCCGCCGGGGAGATCGCGGCCATGCTGGGGGAGAACCCCTCCACGGTGCGCTCCCGGCTGGTCCAGGCCCGGAGGAAGCTGAAACTCAAGCTGGAGGAGGAAGGTTATGGACAGGCGTGAACTGAACGAGATGTTCGACAGACTGGCCCCCGACCCACGGCGGGAGCGGGAGCTGCTGCAACGGCTCCTCCAGGAGGACACAAGGAGGAGTAAACCGGTGAAAAATTGGAAACGAATTGTCGTAGGCGTGGCGGCCGCCGCCCTGCTGCTGACAACAGTAGCGGCAGCAGCCGTGCCGGGGCTGAGCCAGAAGCTGCTGGCCTATCTGGGCGTGGGGCCGGAAAACACCCAGGCCGCGGGACTGCTGGCCCCGGGCGCCATGGCGGTGGACATCACCGTGGAGGACAGCGGCATGGTGCTCCATGTGACCCAGATCCTGCGGGAGAGCCGCTCCATCGTGGTGCTGGCCGACTTCACCGGCCCGGAGGGGGCGGCGCTGGACTACACGGAGGCGGATCAGCTCCACAGCTGGCTGTCCAGCGTGATGCCCCCACAGGACGAGACGGCGGGCCTGCTGGACAAGGACGGCAGGCGGATCGAGGGCAGCCCGGAGGTGGGCGGCTGGAACTGGCGCGTGGTGGACGACGAGAATCCCACGGACAACCATCTGACGCTGGTGTTCCATATGGAGCTCGCGCCGGACAATTCCTATATGAAGGACGCGGTGAGCCTGCGCCTGCCCAATGCGGCGGTATACCAGTTCGGCTCGGAGGGCGGGCTGGAGCAGGTCTATCCCGGCCGTTGGACCTGCGTGGTGCCGCTGCCCCAGGCGGACACCCGGTGGGCGCTGCGCCCGGAAGGGGCCATAGGCGCGCTGGATGGGGCGAAGATCACCGTGGAAGGGGTCTACCTGTCCCCGGCCAGCCTGGACCTTGTTGTGGGACGGGACAGCCCCACAAAGGAAGAGGCCGAGTGGTTCCGTTGGGTGGGTATGGGTGAACACGAGGGGAAGATCACCCTCACCACCCGGGACGGGCGGAATATCCCGGTCAAGCTTTATATGAACGACGGCTCCGGGGATCTGCTGCGGCGGTGGTGGACCTACCGCCTGGCGGAAACCATCGACCCCGCCGAGTTCCAGGGCGGCGCCCTGACCCTGGACTGGGACTGCGGCAGGATCACCATCCACCTAGACGGTCTGGCCCCGGTGGAGCCGTGACAAAAAGCGCCTCCCCGCCCGAGAGGGCGGGGAGGCGTGTTCTCACTTTTTCCAGCGCTTCAGCATGGGGAAAAACTGGTGCATCCGGGCCTTGGCCTGCTCCTGGGTCATGCCGGGGGTGGCCTGGGCCATCATGGGGGCGCAGAAGTCGATCATCTCCTCCATGGTCATCTCCCCGGCGAACTGCCCGTCCTTGTAGCAGTAGGAGCAGTAGTCGGGGCTGGGGGAGCCGTCCGCCTCGGTGCCCAGGGCCGTGTCCGGGGCGAGGGGCATACCGCAGGACTGGCAGAATTTCATGTTTTTATATTGTTCCATGGTGGGAACCTCCTTTGTCGTGGATGATCCCATCATAGCACCGCAACCCTGACAGGGTGTGTCATGTTCCGAGGCGTGGGCCCAATAAATTTTCCAGCCCAGGGCGGCCAGCCTCCGGCGCAGGGTATCGGGCGAGAGCACCTCCACCCCGGCCCCGAAGCTGAGCAGGTAGCCATACAGCCACTGGTCCTCGGGGAACACCGCCTCGACCAGAAGGGAGCCGTCCTCCTGCCGGGTGACGCAGCCCTGGTCGAACTCGTCGTACACCCGGTAGGCCATATAGGGCGCGAAGCGCAGCCTCACCTCCACCCGGAACAGAGGCGGGATATCGCCGGAAAAGCCGATATCCGGCGGGTCCAGGCGGCGGCGGAACGTCTCCCCCGTCAGACCCGGCGAGAGGATGCGGGACAGGCGGAAGGTGCGGTAGTCCTCCCGCTCCAGGTCGAAGGCCTGCAAATACCACCCCTGCCCCTTGAACACCAGCCGGGCGGGCAGCACCCGGCGGGGGCGGGTGGAGCCGTAAGAGCTGGCATAGTCGAAGGCCAGCACCTGCCGCCCCAGCACCGCCCGCTTGAGAAGCTGGAACTTCTCGCCGTCCGCGTCCTCCGCCCCCCAGCGGGACAGGTTCACCTGAAGCCAGTCCTCCTGCTCCCGGCGGAACAGGGCGGACAGCTTGGTCAGCGCCTGGGCCCCCTCCTGCCCGGGGAGGCTCTGCAGGGCCAGCAGGAGCTGGCGCTGCTCCTCGTCGGTGAAGGCGGCCCGGTCCAGCACGTAGCCGGGCAGCAGGGCCACCCCGCCGCCGGAGCCCTGGGTGGTGTAAATGGGCACCCCGGCGGCGGACAGGGCGTCCACGTCCCGCAGCACCGTGCGCTGGGAGACCTCCAGCTTTTCCGCCAGCTCCCCGGCGGTCATGCGGCCCCGCTCCAGCAGGAGGTACACCATTTGGAATTGACGGCCTGCGGACATGGCGGGCACCCCTTCCCTTTTTTGGATATCATACCACAGCCGCGGGGAAAGGGGAAGGGCGATTTGAATGGAAAAACCCCCGGGACAAAAGCCCCGGGGGTTTTGAAGGGTCAGCACAGGGGGATGGTGGGCCTCGTTCCGCGGTTTATTCGCCGAAGAACTCGGCCAGAATCTCGTCGCAGTTGAGCACCGCCTCGTCGTCGTCATCGGCCAGGGTGGTGAGCTCGGGCATGGCCATGTCGGCGTACAGCGCGAACCGGGTCAGGATATCCCGCACCATGGCCACGGTCACCAGATCGTCGGCGTCGAAGGTCTCGGCGTCGATGATGCCGGCGGACTGGGCCCAGCTGATGGCGGGGGCGTACTCGTGGTCGTCGGCCACGATGGGCTCGGCCTCAGGCTCGCCCTCGTGCCGCCACAGGTAGTCCACGAACTCGCCCTGGGTCACCGGGCCGGCGGCCAGGGGCACTGCGGGCTCGTCGATCTCCACCTCGGGGTCCTCCACAACAGGCGGCTCGGGAAGGGTGG
Organism: uncultured Oscillospiraceae bacterium; assembly: GCA_910588135.1. GTDB lineage: Bacteria > Bacillota > Clostridia > Oscillospirales > Oscillospiraceae > Enterenecus. Next base: position 44,199 of record CAJUOT010000013.1, read on the forward strand.
GGGGAACGGTGGGTCCGGGCTGGGGCTCGGTGTACGTCACCTGGTAAAAACCATTGACTTTCACATCCCCGATGGTACTGTCCTCATGCAGGTGATCTTCGACCACATCCTTTGAAGACACATTGCCCGCCTTGAACTCGGCATTTGCGCCGTCAGCCACATCCAGGACATTAACGCCCTCATCGGCCCGAAGAGTGCCGTCATTCATGCTGAAAGAGCCGCTCTCCACAGAGACAGTTGTTTTGTCGCCGCTGTCAATGGTGCCGCCGTTCATTTCGAACTCGCCTTTGCCCTCGTCACCCTTTACAATCACGGTCGGCTTGTTGCCATTGTTTCCGGAGATTTCGCCGCCGTTCATGATAAAGGTGCCATCCTTCACAGTGACGCCGCTGGCGCTGTGGTTATTCTGAGCTCCGTTTGTAAACGCCTTGTTGTTTGTGACTTTGCCGCCCTCCATGGTAAAGGTGCTGCCGCTCTCCACGGACACGCCTCCCCAGGTGCCGCTCACAATCTGGCCATCCTTGTCTTCGCTGGTGTCTGTAACGGTCAGTTCAGCCCCGTTTTTCAGCACGATGGTGGCGTCGTTTGCGTTAGAGCTTGTGTTGCCCTGTACAGTGTGTCCGTTGAGGTCCAGAGTGACGTTATAGGAATCGTTCTCCAGGTGGAGATTTCCGCTCCCAGCAGCCGCAACATCCTCATAGAGCTTAACGGTGCCCTCATTGTACTCAATCCGAAAGTCTCCATTTTCATGAAACAGAGACGACCCGGTGTCAATAACGTTTTTCAGGTCAGCAATGGTTGCCGCGAAAGACGGCGCGACAAGGCTGGCGCACAACGCCAGCGAGGTAAACACGGCAAAGCCGCGCTTGCCCATCAATTTGAACATCTTCATTTCCTTCTTCCTTTCTTTGCATTGCGCGGACGCAAAGAAGTCCGGTAGCTGGGCTGCCATAGACGCGGCGGGGCCGTTCCCTCAGGAACGGCTTCAGGGCATATGCCCTGAAGCAAATCAAGTTTGCACCGCCGGCCCGTAGGCCCCTGGCTTTGCGTCCCGCGGTTTCCCGCGGTTTGCCATGCAACCGAACGAACGTGGGCGCGGATTGCTCCGCTCCCGACGCCTCTGGCTTTGCGTCCCATCGTTTCCAATGGTTTGCCAAAATCGCAGCCCGGCGAACATAGCGGCGAAAGGGGCCCGCCACCTTAGTCCCGTGGCTTTGCGTCCCGCAGTTTCCCACGGTTTGCCAAATCGCAACTCGGCGAACGTAGCATCGAAAGAAGTCTTCGTTACCTTAGTCCCGTAGCTTTGCGTCCCGCGGTTTCCCGCGGTTTGCCGATGCGCCTGCCCAGTCAAGCCCTGCCGCGCGGCGCGTCTCGCGGCGGGTGATCCCCCGGTGCCGCCCTCCTCTCCGCTGTGTGTGCAGGGCAGCGGGGCTGGGCGTTCCCTCTGCCGCTCTGCGCCTGGGACGAGATATTTCACCACTCTCATTATAGCACAGCAGATCCCATTTGTGGGATAGGAAAAGTAAAATTGGCGTATTGCTGGAAATTCGAAAAAACAGCGAGGGAGGCGCCGCTGGAACAGGGCAAATTCGGGCTGAATAACAGAGAGTTATCAAAAGATGAAGGAGAATCGTTCGAATTTCAGAATAAATTTCGTCTTTGTGCACAATGACAAAGCCCCCCGTCCGGGCCGAAGGCCCGGGCGGGGGGCGGGGCGGGACCGGGTCAGTCCAGCTCGAACTGGCCGGTGTACAGCTGGTAATAGCGCCCCTGCTCTTCCATGAGCTGGGCGTGGTTGCCCTTCTCCATGATCTGGCCGTGCTCGATGACCACGATGCAGTCCGCGTTGCGCACGGTGGACAGCCGGTGGGCGATGACGAACACGGTGCGCCCCTCCATCAGCGCGTCCATGCCCTGCTGGATATGCCGCTCGGTGCGGGTGTCGATGGAGGAGGTGGCCTCGTCCAGCACCATGATGGGCGGGTCCTTGACGGCGGCGCGGGCGATGGCCAGCAGCTGCCGCTGGCCCTGGGACAGGTTGGCCCCGTCCCCGGTCAGCATGGTCTGGTAGCCTTCGGGCAGGCGGCGGATGAATCCGTCGGCGTTGGCGGTTCTGGCGGCGGAAATGCACTCCTCGTCGGTGGCGTCTAGCCGGCCGTAGCGGATGTTGTCCATGACGGTGCCGGTGAACAGGTGGGTGTCCTGGAGCACCGCGCCCTGGCTCAGGCGCAGGGAGTCCTTTTCAATGTCCCGCACGTCGATGCCGTCGCAGGTGATGACGCCCCCCTGAATCTCATAGAAGCGGTTGATGAGGTTGGTGACGGTGGTTTTGCCCGCGCCGGTGGAGCCCACAAAGGCGATTTTCTGCCCCGGGTCGGCGTAGACGGACATCTCTTTCAGCACCGGCTTGCCCTCCACATAGGAGAAGTCCACCTGGCTGAGCCGCACCGCACCCCGCAGCTCGGCGCAGCAGAAGTCCTCGCCGGGGACGTTGCGCACCGCGCCCCGGATCAGGTGCAGGCCCATGTTCCCGTCGGGGCCGGGGTATTTCCAGGCCCAGCCGTGGTGGGCCATCTCCCGGGCGGACAGGGAGGTGAGGGCGCCGTCCGGCCCGACGCGCGCCCACAGGCCGGTCTGGGACGCCTGCCCCAGGGGCAGTGGCTTGAGCCGGCCGTTGTCTTCAGCTGCGGGGACCAGCTCGGACAGCGTCTCGTCCTCCCCCACGGCCACGGGCACCAGGTCGATGCCGCTGTCCCTGGGCACCTTCCAGGCCCAGGCGCGGGGGCGGCCCGGGCCGGTGAACCGGGACAGGGAGCCGTTGGCGTCCTTGTCCACGGGGACCAGCGTGACCCGGCCCCGGTCCGCCTCGGGCTGGGCGTCCATGACGGCGAAGATGCGCTCCGCCCCCGCCATGGCGGACAGCAGGGAGGTCATCTGCATGGAGATCTGGTTGACGGGCTGGGTGACCTGCCGGTTGTACTGCAGGTAGATGACCAGCGAACCCAGGGTGAAGCCGGCGGCGCCCCCGCCGCCCATGGCCAGCAGGCCGCCCAGCACGGCGGTGACGGCGTAGCCGATGTTGGTGAGGTTGGAGGCCACGGGCATGATGGCGGAGGAGTAGAACCCGGCCTCGCTGGCGGCGGCGCGGTACTCCTCGTTGAGGGCACTGAACCGGGCCTTGGCCTGCTCCTCGTGGTTGAAGGCCTTGACCACCTTCATCCCCTCAATCATCTCCTGAATGTTGCCGTTCACCGCGCCCAGGGCCTCCTGCTGCCGGGCGTAGAACTTCCGGCTGCGCCTGCCGAACACCATAAACACCGCCGTCACCCCCGCCAGCATCACCACCGTGGCCAGAAACAGCAGCGGGGACAGGGTGACCATCATGACCACCACGCCCACAAAGGTGATGACGCTGGAAAGAAGCTGCACCACCGACTGCTCCAGCGCCATCTGGACGTTGTCCGCGTCATTGGTGAAGCGGCTCATGAGCTCGCCGTGGGTGTGGGCGTCGAAGAAGCTCAGCGGGAGCTGCTGAAGCTTGTCAAACAGCTCTTTTCTCAGGCGGTTGCAGCCCTTCTGGGCCAGCTGGGCCATGAGGTTGGCCTGGATATAGGAGCAGGCCGCCGCCAGCAGGTAGACCCCCATGAGCTGCAGGCAGCTGGCAAGCAGGCCGGGAAGCTCCGTCCGGCCCGCCTTGAAGGCCAGGGCGATGCTGTCGATGATAGGCTTTTGCAGATAGGTGGCCGCCACCCCCAGCAGGGCGGACACCACCACGCAGAAAAGCGCGGCGATGAGCAGCGCGGGCCGGTTGAGGATATAGCCCATGGTGCGCAGGGCGGTGCGGCGCAGGTCCTTGGGCTTGCCATAACCGCCCCGGGGGCCCCCGTGGGGGCCGTGGCCGCCCTTGGGCCCTTGGGGCCGTCTATTCTCCGCCATGCTCGCTCCCTCCTTCCTGCTGGGAATCGTAAATTTCGCGATAGATGGGACTGCGCGCCATCAGCTCGTCGTGGCTGCCCACGTCGGCCACCGTCCCCTCGTCCAGCACCACGATCTTGTCCGCGTGCTGTACGGAGCTGATGCGCTGGGCGATGATGATGACGGTGGTGCCCTTCAAATTCTCCCGGAAGGACTGCCGGATGTGCCCCTCGGTGGTGGAGTCCACCGCGGAGGTGGAGTCGTCCAGGATGAGCACGGCGGGCCTGCGCACCATGGCCCGGGCGATGCACAGGCGCTGCTTCTGCCCGCCGGACACGTTCACGCCCCCCTGCTCCAGATAGGTGTCGAAGCCATCCGGGAAGGACATGATGAAGTCGTAGGCCTGGGCGTCCTTCGCGGCCTGGACGAGCTCCTCCTCGGTGGCGTTTTCATTGCCCCAGAGCAGGTTCTCCCGGATGGTGCCGGAAAAGAGCACATTGTTTTGAAGCACCATGCCGATGCGGCCCCGCAGCTCATCCAGAGGGTAGTCCCGCACGTCCAGCCCGTCCACCAGCACCGCACCCTTATGCACGTCGTAAAACCGGGGGACCAGGTTGACCAGGGAGGATTTGCCCGTGCCGGTGCCCCCCACGATGGCCGCAAACTCCCCGGGGGCCACCGTGAGGCTGACGCGGCGCAGCACGTCCTCCCCCGCCCCCTCGGTCTGGTAGCGGAAGGACACGTCCCTAAACTCCACCCGGCCACGGGGGGCGGGCAGCTCGGCCCCGCCGCCGTCGGCGATGGCGCTGTGGGTGTCCAGCACCTCAAACACCCGGCGGATGGACGCCTGGGCCCGGGTGTATTGGAGCACCGCCATGCCGATCATCATGGCGGACATGAGAATCTGCATGATGTAGCCGGTGACGGTCTGGAGATAGCCGATCTTCAGAGTGCCCCCCAGCACCATGCTGCCGCCGTTGTACAGCACCAGCACCGTGGCCACCGAGAAGCAGATCATCATCACCGGCTGGATGGCCACCATGCGCAGCACCGCATTCAGCCCGGCGGCGGTGAAGCCGTCGTTGGCGTCCATGAATTTCTCCCGCTCATGGTTCTCCCGGACGTAGGACTTCACCACCCGCACGGCGATGAGGTTCTCCTGCACGGTCTCGTTGAGATGGTCCAGGGCCTTCTGCATTTTCTCAAACAGGGGAAAACAGACCTTCATCAGCAGCCCCAGGGCCGCGGCCATGAAGGGCAGCACCACGCACACCACCAGGGCCAGGCGGGGGCTGAGGGAGAGGGTGAGGATCACGCTGGCCACCGTCATGGTGACGCCCCGGATGAGCACCCGCAGGCACATGATGGCCACGTTCTGGATGTTGGTCAGGTCGTTGGTGAGGCGGGTGATGAGGGAGGAGGAGGAAAACCGGTCGATATCCGCGAAGGAGAAGGACGCGATCTTCTCAAACTCCGCCCGGCGCAGGTTGGCGCCCAGGCCCTGGGCGGCGTAGGCGGCGCACCGGGCGGCCAGCCCGCCCACCACCGTGGCGACGAGGGCCACCGCCACCATCAGCGCCCCGGACTGCCAGATGACCGTCATGTCGTTCCCCTCGATGCCCTGGTTGATGATGCGGGCCATGAGCAGGGGGAGGACCAGCTCGCAGGCCGTTTCCAGCACCACCAGCAGGGGGGAGGCGGCGGCATATTTTTCATATCCCTTGAGGTAAGACGCGATTCGTTTCAGCAAGGGTCACACTTCCTTTCCTGGGGCGGCGGGGGAGGGGGGCAGCAGCCGCTGTCCTGCCCGCCGCCGATCTGATAGAGGTTATCCAGCATACGGCGGTGGAGGCGGTATATCTGTTCCCGCTCCTCGGGGGTGAAGCCGCGGTACATATGGTCGTCCACCGTCTGAAAGGCCCGCATGCCCGCCTCCAGCGCGTCCCGCCCCTTCCGGGTGATGGAGATGCGGTTGCGGCGGCTGTCCCGCTCGTCGGTGCGGCGCTCCACATAGCCCTGCCGCTCCAGCACCTTCAGCGACGCGGCAATGGTGGCCGGGGCGCTGTGCAGCCGGTCGGCCAGCTCCTTCTGGGTGGGGGCGCGGCCGGGGTCGTCCGGGTATCGGGCCAGCGCCACCAGCAGCTTGGGGGAGCCGATGTCCCCCTGTCCGCAGCGGGCCAGCGCCGCCGCGCAGGCGTTGTGGTGGGCGCGCAGCAGCTGGTTGAACAGCCAGGTAGGTTCGTCCATAAAGGGACCTCCTTTTCGTTCGTGTACGAATCATTCGCGTGCGTATTATTTTACCCAGCCGGAGGCAAAAGTCAAGAGGGGGTATGTGAATTCTTTGTAAACACCGGGGCGCGCGGCGCCGGACGGCGGAGGAAATGGGAAAGCGGCGCGCGGATGATCCGCGCGCCGCTTTGGACGGCTATGGGGCGGGCGCTTCCCCGGCCTCCCCCTTGGGCGGGGGGAGCAGGCAGCAGCCCCCCAGCAGGAAGGGGAGGGCGTAGGTCAGGGGCATGGCGTAGCGGTAGCTGCCGCTCACCGGGGAGACCAGGAGCATGGCCACCGACAGGACGCAGGGCAGCAGGGGCAGCAGCAGGCCGTACCGCTTCCGGCGCAGGGCGTCCAGAAACAGGAACAGCACCACCCAGGGGAAGAAGCCCACGCAGAACAGCAGCCCCAGCACCGGCAGGTGCTGAACCCCTCGCAGGGCGCTCATGACGGCGGGCTCCAGCCGCTCCAGCCAGGGGGTGCGGCCCACGCACAGCTCCGGGTAGGAGGCCACCTCCCGGTTGTCGTAATGGGTGTAGGACAGGGGGGTCTCGTGCCGGACGTAAAAGCCGGCGTACACGTTGCTGATGAGGGCCTGGACGTAGGCGTCAGGGTGGCGTCGGAACATTTGCAGCCACGCCTTGTAGTAGGCGGACATCTCCTCATCGGTGGCGTCCTGGTTGAAGGTGAACTTGATGTTGTCCGACTGCATGGGGTCGTACAGCACGCCGAAGCGGTCATAGTCCAGAATGGCCCGGATGGCCGCCGCTTCCTCCGGGCGCACATCCTCTGGGTAGGTGAGCACGCACCGGGCGGTCTGCTGGAACAGCAGGCCCAGCGTCTCCTGCCTGCCGCCGGGGGCCACGTTCCACGCGGGCAGGAGAACGCCCATCCACACCGTCTGAAACAGCAGGGCGCTGAGCAGCAGGGAGAGGGCGGCGCGCAGGCGCACGCCCCGGAAGGCCAGACAGGCCAGACCGGTGAGGGCGATGAAATAGACCCCCTGGTTTTTGGAGAACATCACCAGCCATGCGTTGGCGGCCAGCAGGACGCAGAACCAGCCCTGCTTCAAGCACCCGCCCCTGGTGCGGGCCAGCTCGAAGAGCAGCATGGTCAGCGTCAGGCAGGCCAGGGAGAACAGGGAGTCCTTCAGCATGGTGATGGCGTACAGCGGGAAGAGGGGGAACAGGGCGGTGAACGCCAGACCGCCCCGCCGGACCTTTTCCGGCAGGCCCAGCCGCCCCAGGTAGAACCAGCCCCCCGCCATGGCCAGCGCCGTGGCCAGCAGCTGGAGCAGGTTGTAGGCCGCCACGCCGTATTTCAGATTCCCCAGGGCCAGCCCGAACCGGGCGAACAGGCCGAAGAGCAGGGTGGTGAAATAGGGGTGGTGGTTGGTGGCGTACACCCCCTCCCCCCGGACGGGGGAATATTTCAGCCAGTCCGTGGGGTAGCGGAGGGCCCAGGCGATCTGCATACTGGTGTCCGGATTGTTTAATCCGGGGAAGAAAAACAGAAAGTAGGGCAGCCAGCACAGGGCGATGAGCCCCGCCGCCCGCAGCAGCCGCTTCCAGGAGAGGGGGGCGGGGGCGAGGGGCGCGGCCTCCGCCCGGTCCGCCAGCCGAAAGGCGAGAAAGGCCAGACAGGCGTACAGCAGGCCCTGCCCCAGAAGAATGACAAGGGCGCGGAACAGCACGAAGCGGGTGCCGAACAGGGCGTTCCAGTTCCCGTTTTCGGCGTAGGAGCGGCCCAGCACCTGCATAAAGGCGAACAGCGCCCCGAACACCGCGGAGGGCACGGCCTCCCGGGCGGCGGGGCGCAGGCGGAGGACGGCCCGCAGCAGCAGTGCCGCCCCCGCGGCCAGCAGGGAGGCGGTGACCACATCCACGGAGAAGGACCGGACGCAGTAGACGAAGAACCGGTACAGGCCGCCGTATCCGGACAGGGATTCGTCCCCGGCGTACCAGGGTCCGATGCTCATGGTGCAGGTCAGGCTCAGGGCGATGAGCATGGACAATGCGGCCAGGACGGCCCGGCGCCAGATCCGGCGGCGCCCCTGCTGTGTGCTCATAGGCCTGTTTCCCACCTTACATACTGGTCATGGACCTGCTGGAGCTTGAACTCAAAGTCCCGGCAGTCCTTCTGGCGCACGTTGTCCAGAAGCAGCCCGCAGAACAGGGACAGCAGCGCCGCCACCATGACGAAGCCGCTGACGATGAGGGTGGGGAAGCGGGGGACCAGGCCGGTGCGGATATAGGTGGCGAGCACGGGGAGGAACAGCGCTGCGCTCACCGCCGCCAGCGCCAGGGCCAGCGCGCCGAAAAACCCCAGGGGCCGGTAGCCGCGGAACAGCCGCACAATGGTCATGAGCACCTTGAAGCCGTCGGAGTAGGTGTTCAGCTTGGACTGGCTGCCCTCGCAGCGGTCCCGGTAGTCCACCACCACGTTTTCCACCTGCATCTTCTTGTCCACGGCGTGTATGGTCATCTCGGTCTCGATCTCGAACCCGGCGGACAGCACGGGGAAGGTTTTGACAAACTGGTAGCTGAAGGCCCGGTAGCCGGTCATGATATCCCGGATGTCGCTGTGGAACAGGCTGTTAATGGAGGCGCGCACCAGGGAGTTGCCAAAGTTGTGGAACGGCCGCTTGTTCTCCTGAAAGTACGTAGAGGACAGCCGGTCCCCCACCACCATGTCCGCCCCCCGCTCCAGCACCAGGCGGACCATCTCCGGGGCGGCGGCGGCGGGGTAGGTGTCGTCTCCGTCCAGCATGAGGTAACACTTCGCGTCGATCTCCCGGAACATCCGGCGGATGACGTTCCCCTTGCCCTGACGGTACTCGGGGCGCACCACGGCCCCGGCCTGGGCGGCCAGCGCCCCGGTGCCGTCGGTGGAGTTGTTGTCGTAGACATACACCACCGCCCCGGGGAGGGCGGCGGAGATGTCCCGCACCACCTTGGCAATGGACTGGCTCTCGTTGTAGCAGGGGATCAGGACGGCAATTTGATCCATAGACGGCGATTCCTCCCCCGTGCGGCCCCGGGCCGCGTTTTTCTGTGGTATTTGTAGGAATCGTATCATAAATGGGCGGGGGTGTCAAGGACAGGGGCGGAGCAAAGCGGCGCGTGGTTCCCCACGCGCCGCCTCTCCCTTTTTTTAGAACACCGGCACCACCGCGCCGCCGTAGGTCTCCTCCATAAAGGACTTGACCTGCGCGGACTGGAGGGCATTCACCAGGGCCTGGATGGCCTCGTCGTTCTCCCGGCCGTCCTTGACGGCGAGTACGTTGACGTAAGCCGTGCCCGCGGTGCCCTGGGCGGATTCGATGGCCAGGGCGTCGTCGATCTTCAGCCCCGCGTCGATGGCGTAATTGCCGTTGATGACCGCGATGTCCAGGCTGTCCAGGGAGCGGGGCAGCTGGGCGGCCTCCAGCTCCTCAATCTTATAGTTGTGGGGGTTGTCCGCGATGTCCAGCCGGGTGGGCTCCAGGCCCACGTTGTCCGCCAGCTTGAGCAGCCCCTGCTCCTGGAGCAGCAGCAGGGCGCGGCCGCCGTTGGTGGGGTCGTTGGGGATGCCGATCTGGGCGCCGTCGGGCAGGCTGGCCAGGTCGGCGGCCCTGCCGGCGTAAATGCCGAAGGGCTCGTAGTGGATCTCCGCCACGCTGGCCAGATGGGTGCCGTGCTCCTGGTTGAAGTTGTTCATGTAGGTGATGTGCTGGAAATAGTTGGCGTCGTTCTCGCCGGACTCCACCGCCTCGTTGGGCACAATATAGTCGTTGTACTCCACGATCTCCAGGGTGATGCCCTGCTCGGCCAGGATCTCCTTGGCAACCTCAAGAATCTCAGCGTGGGGGGCGGGGGAGGCGCCCACCTTGAGCGTGGCGCTCTTTTTGCCTCCGCAGGCGGACAGCAGGGTGAGGCACACAGCCGCGGCCAGGGTCAGGGCCAGTAACTTCTTTTTCATATCCAGGTCTCCTTTTCGCTTTTTGGTTGGGATATGTGAACCGCTCGCACGGAATTCACCGAATTTTTCCGGGGCAACAAAAAACGCCCCTGACAAAATTGTCAAGGACGAGAGCGGCCAGCCGCTTCGTGGTACCACCTTGCTTCGCCCGCGCCTCGCGGCTGGGGCCTTACAGAGTGCGGGGCGCCCGCAAGCCGCCCGATACTCCCGCGCTGTGACGGGCGCTCCCGTCATGGCCTATGGACGGGGTCCGTCCGTCGGCCACGCGGCTCCGGGGCCATGTTCGGCGCGGCCTTCCGTGCCCGTTTCCAGCTCCCCGGGCTCTCTGTGCCGTATCTCCGCGCTTACTCTCCCCATCATTGCCTTTGCAATGATTCAGTTTTCATGCTCCGCCCCTTCGGGGCGGGGCGCAGGCAGCTCCAACGCTGCTTTTGCAGACCTGATTTCGATTGATACTTGATAGTTTAACGTGCCAAAGTGTTTTTGTCAATGGGACATTGTGCACAGAGAAGGGGCGGACAAAGCCCGCGGCTTTGTCCGCCCAAACAAAAATCGGGAACTGTCACATGGCCCCTGGGGGGAATTTCCGGTCCCGCTGGATCTGCTTTGCCCGGTCGCCGGCAGCCCCTTTCCGGGCCGTCCGGCTGATGCGCTTGTCCAGCCGCGCCGCCAGATGGGAGCCGATGGACTGGAAAATCTGCACCAGAATCACGATGAGCACCACCGCCACCAGCATCACGGCGTAATTATAGCGGTTGTAGCCATAGTTGATGGCGATCTTGCCCAGGCCGCCGCCGCCGATGGCCCCGGCCATGGCGCCGTAGCCCAGGATGGTGATGAAGGCGGTGGTGAAGCTGGAGACGAGGGAGGGCAGGCACTCGGGGATCATCACCTTCGAGACGATCTGCCAGGTGGTGCACCCCATGGCCTGGGCGGCCTCCAGCACGCCTTTGTCCAGCTCCCGCAGGGAGGTCTCCACCAGCCGGGCGATAAAGGGGGCGGCGGCGATGATGAGGGGGGGGATGGAGGCGGGCGTGCCGATCTTGGTGCCCAGCAGCACCATGCTCAGGGGGAGGACGCACAGCATGAGGATGAGGAAGGGCACCGAGCGCACGATGTTGATGATGAAATTAAGCGCCTTCATCAAAGGGCCGGGCAGGGGGCGGATGCCGCCCCGGTCCCCCAGGATGAGCAGCACCCCCAGCAGCAGGCCCAGCAGGTAGGCCGCGGCGGTGGCGATGACGGTGGAATACAGCGTCTCCCAGATGCCGAAGGCGAACTCAGTGAAGTATTTGGGGTTGGCCAGCATCCCGGAAAAGTCGGCGATGAATTTAGCCATGGTAATCCCGCACCTCCTCCATGGTCACGTTGGGCTGGCTTTTGATGTACGCCACGGCCTTTGCCGCCTCCTCGGGGGATTCCGGCAGGCCCAGCAGCATGGTGCCAAAGGCCTGGCCGTTCACGTTGCGGGTGTCCGCGCCCAGTATGTTCACCTTCACGCCGCAGTCGATGGCCAGGGAGGCGATGAGGGGCTCGTAAGAGGAGCCGCCGTTGAAGGCGATGCGGATGACATTGGCGGCGGGGAGCTGGTCGATCACCACCCCGTCGGGGTAGACCAGGCGGCGGCCCGCCTCGGTTTTCGGGTTGGAAAAGACCTCTTCCACTGTCCCTGTTTCCATGACGCGGCCGTGGTCCAGAATGGCCACGTGGGTGCAGATTTCCTCCACCACCGCCATCTCGTGGGTGATCACCACCACCGTGATGCCCAGGCGGCGGTTGATGTCCTTGATGAGCCGCAGAATATCCCGGGTGGTCTTGGGGTCCAGGGCGGAGGTGGCCTCGTCGCACAGCAGGATTTTGGGGTCGGAGGCCAGGGCCCGGGCGATGGCGACGCGCTGCTTCTGCCCGCCGGACAGCTGGGCGGGGTAGGCGTCCGCCTTGTCGGGCAGACCCACAATGTCCAGCAGCTCCCGGGCCCGCTTTTCCCCGTCCGCCCTGCCCACCCTGGCGATCTCCATGGGGAAGCAGATGTTTTTCAGGCAGGTACGCTGCATGAGCAGGTTGAACTGCTGGAAGATCATGCTGATGGACCGCCGCTGGGCGATGAGCTCGCGCTGGCCCATGGCGCACAGGTCGGCCCCGTCGATGAGCACCTGCCCCGTGGTGGGGCGCTCCAGCAGGTTGATGCACCGCACCAGGGTGGACTTGCCCGCGCCGCTCATACCCACGATGCCGTACACCGCGCCGTCGCCGATGGTGAGGGACACGTCCGTCAGGGCGTGGAGCTCCCCCTCGGCGGTGGGGAATGACTTGGACAGGTTTTTCAGTTCGATCATGGGGTCCTCCCCTCTTTTCGTCGAAGCAAAGTCCGCTCCACTCCGTTTCCGCCTGCGGCGAAAACTACGTACGCTCCCTTGCTTCTCCTCTCCCCACAAAGCCGAAGACCGGTTTGGCAGGGGCCCGTTTGGGTGTTTCAGATTCCATCTGTGTTGATTACAATGAATGATATTGTATGCCGCAAGCCGGAAAATGTCAAGACAGGGAAGCGCAGCCCTCCGACTTTTGGATATGGGCCCTGATCTCGCCCTCGTGCTCCAGACAGTAGGCGTAGCTGCTTTGCATGAACTCCCGGATGGGCTGGGCGCGGTACATCTGGTCCAGGGTGTCCAGGACGGGCGTGCCGCCTGCCTCCATGTCAAAGAAATAGGGGTAGATACAGCCGCCCTCTTCCCTGGGGAAATAGGGGTTGATGGAGCTGAGCCGGGGGTCCCGCATGACGGACTCCACCACCATCTCGCTCAAAATCCACTTCAGCGACGGCCGCTCATACTCGCCGTAACTGTCGTCGAACAGCTGGTTCCACACATAAAACCAAACGAAGTGGATGAGCTCGTGGATTGCCAGCCCCACCGCGCCCCGCTCGCTGTTGAGGTAGAACACGTCAAACCGCCGCTCCCTTAAAAAACGGGGTGCGATGGGGTTCATGCTCACGTGGCAGCGCAGGTCGTTGAACAGCCCGGCGCAGTCCACGCGAAAGGCGTCGGCCAGCGCGTCATTGATTTGCCCCCGGCAGACCGCCCAGTGGTGGGAATACAGCCGGACCTTCTTATTGATGGTGTCCTCCAGCTGGGTATAGACGGTGCGCAGGGTGCGCGCTATGTACTCCTTCCGCTGGGGGAAGGGGAGGGCGGCGCAGGTTCTGTCCAGCTGGGGATAGAAGTGGTAGAGGGGCTGTGACCAGAAGCCGGTTTCGCCCTCTTCCTGAAAGGCCAGGATACTCTGGACCATATCGTCCACACCGGGATTGAGAAAGGTGATATCCATTGTGGATCAGCTCCCTTGCAAATTTGCCGGCCATATTCATTCTAGCACAGGAATCTGACCGGTTCAATACGCAAAAGAGGGGAGAACCTGCTTCATTGGGGCGCATACCATTTCAGCACCTCGGTGGTGCCTGTCAGGCGCAGGGCCGCGCAGGACACCAGAACATCCGCCCCCAGCACAATGAGAGCCGGCGGCCCCAGCCAGGCCGGAATCAGCCCAACAAGGGAGCGGACCAGGGGGTGGACCAGGTACGCCAGCGCCAGGGCCAGCACCGTCCAGCAGACGGAGAACACCGGGCACACCAGCCCGTCCAGGCTGCCGGGAAAGCCGGAATAGTTCCAGAACTCCACCCCCAGCGCAAAGCGGTAGAACGCCCCCATCAGCAGCTCCGCCCCGGTGGCGGCCAGCCCCCCCGCCAGCGCCACCCACAGGGGGCTCCGCGCCATGGGGGCCAGCCAGACGATCAGGCACGCCCCCAGGCCGTACACCGGGCAGAGCGGGAGCAGGAGCAGGCATTTCCGGTCCCGCTTGGGGTGGCGGATGGCCCGGGCGAAGGCTACCTCCAGCAAGAAGCCCGCGAAGCTGTAGATGATGAAATACCAGAGCCAGCGCATAAAAATCCCCCACCCATTTTTTACCGGGGATTCCGGCCCCGGAAGGGGCGGAACTCCCTATTCTGAAACTTAGGATGGGGAGGCGGGGGCGGTTTGATACACGGGATTTTTTCACTTTGCACAGGCTTTTCCCCGGCCCGGCGGGCGGAAGGGGGAAATCCGGGGATGCCAAAGGTTTTTCCCGCGCAAGGGATTGACAACGGCGGGGCTTTGTGCTATCATATCCAAGCTGATGTTTGCGGATGCGCCCATTTACGCGGGTGTAGTTCAATGGTAGAATCCCAGCCTTCCAAGCTGGTCGCGTGGGTTCGATTCCCATCACCCGCTCCATACGCGCCTGTAGCTCAGGTGGATAGAGCAACTGCCTTCTAAGCAGTGGGCCAGGGGTTCGAGTCCCTTCAGGCGTGCCACGGCGTCGGGGTAAAGTCCAGTTCGTTCGGGACGACTGTACTCCGTCTCCTGCCCCTGCTTTTCCCCCACGCGGCCCTTGTTTTCGGGTTCGCGCGGGGCCCGTTCGGGCCGTTGCAAATTGCATATGGTGGGTATAGCTCAGCTGGCAGAGCACCGGATTGTGGTTCCGGGTGTCGTGGGTTCGAGCCCCATTACCCACCCCATATGAGGCTGAGGGCCGGAGCGTCCGCTCCGGCCCTCGCCGCACTTCCACATTGGGGTGTAGCCAAGTGGTAAGGCACGGGACTTTGACTCCCGCATTCGCTGGTTCGAGTCCAGCCATCCCAGCCACATCGTCGGGGCAAAGTCCATTTCATTCGGGACGCCCTGCGGGCATCCCTCACTCCATTCCCTTGCCCCTCCTCTCCCCAAACCGCCTGAAGGACGGCGGCCCGGGGGCCCCGTTCCCTTACCGCTCCGCTTCCCGCCTGAAGGGCGGCGGAAACCTGCGCCGGACGGGAAATTTTTTCGCTTCCCCACGAAGCCACAGGGCGGCTTTGCGGGGGCTCCGGAAAGGGCGAGAACCGCCTGCCCTATGCGCCGGATATTGAAAAGAATGGTGCGCAATCCTCGCACGGGCCGTGTTTTGCCGGTTCGTGCGGGGGACAGCCTCAAATTTGACCCAGTAGCTCAGTTGGTAGAGCAACGCCCTTTTAAGGCGAAGGTCCGGGGTTCGAGTCCCCGCTGGGTCACCACGTCGCCGCAAGCGTCATATCGCTTGCGGCGGCTTTTTCAAAGTCGCCGCTCGCTCATTCTGCTGCGGCTCCTTTCCCCACGAAAGCTGACGGGCGCTTTCGCGGGGGCCCCTTTTTACCTGGGATGGAAAAAGCAATTTTGCCACATGAAGTCAGCTCTGAAAATCCCGTCACCGTTCCGTTTCCGGCTTCGCCGGAAACTGCACTC
>CAJUOT010000014.1:0-47603 GCA_910588135.1 uncultured Oscillospiraceae bacterium
ATTTGATTTTGGTGAAGTCCCTCAGCCGTTTTGGTCGGGATGCGCTGGAGACGATTCGTCAGGTTAGGAAACTTAAAAGAATAGGTATCGGCATTTATATTGAAACAGGAGGGGTAAACACTATGAACATTAGCAACAGTATAATCGACCAGCTTGCGGCCCTCGCACAGGCCGAAAGCCACTTTCGCAGTGAGAACATCAAGTTCGGCATCCGCCACCGCATGAGAAGTGGAAAAACTGTGTTGAACCACACGCAGTTCCTTGGCTACACCAAAGGGCCGGATGGTATTTTGCAAATCGTGCTGGAGGAAGCTGAGATTGTGCGTAAAATCTTTGATCTCTACATCCAAGGTAACGGGGTGCGCAAGATCAAACGGTATCTGGAGGAACATGGGATCAGAACAGTAACAGGCAAATCGGAGTGGAGTACCTCTACGATTGACCGAATGCTGAGCAATGAAAAGTACGTTGGCGAGGTGCAGATGCAAAAAACCTTCACAGCGGATTTTATGACCGGCAGGCGAGAAAAGAACACGGGCCAGCTTGATTCATACTTGGTCGAAAATGCTCATGAGCCAATCATCGACCGAGATACATTCGAGCTGGTGCAGAGGGTGAAAGGAAAAATTAGAAAAGCGGAAAAAACGTCTCAAGTGTAGCTTAGTTTGTTGAATTTCCCTTAAATAGCAGTAAGAACTTATCCATAAAAACAATTTTCCATAGCTTTTTCTTGGGTCCCGTCAAATTAAAGTACGTTTTCGCTCTGGCTCTGTGCCTTCGTGACCGAATTATCGTATCGGAGGTGCAGTATGGAAAGCAACCGGAACGCCCTTTTTGAGAGATACTTGAAAACTGGTCACCAAGGGATCCTGTATTTTATGTCCAATTCCTACAACTTACTACATTAGCTAAATTGTTCTTGCTTTGTTCGACAAAATATGGTATAATAGTAATTACTTATGTACGGGGTTTGGCTATTATTGTCGGCATGGCAATGTTTTGGTCAAAAGAAATTGTCGAATATATCCATAATTTTTCTGCTATTTGACCCGGCATATAAAATTTCTCCTTGATAAAATTTTTTACAAGACTGAATTCTACTATTTTTTATTAACGAAGGTGGTATATTTGATTATACCCAAAGCCGATAAGAATTGTTTTGATTCATTATTTCGCACTATCTTACGTACGCTTGGCTATAAAATACCCCCGAGAGCAGACCAAGATAAACTATGTATCGCAGAACTGGTGTTGGCAACACTATACTTCGTTATTTCATTGGCCACATTCCGGCAAGTTGGTCCTTCGGTCTTTTTTCTAGGCCTGATCTGGGGGGGACAAGTATCTTTGAGTTTGTACAGAACCCGGCGGGAGGAACAGGAAAAAAGTATTCAATTTATCCATCACTATAAATTAGATGATACAATAAAGGTGAAGCCGCCGTCTGACAGACGTCTTTTGTTGATTGCGGTCCTATTTTTCGGTCTTCTTATTTTACTCGTGTGGAACTATCTCATGATTCCTTTCAGCGCAGAGTCCACGGTTCCTATGACAGTGTGGGACTGGATGTGTTCCATTATTTATATTTGCGCATATGCTGAACAGATGATTGAGATTCTGATTAATTTTTATGGTGCCGAAATGAATTTCCCTGTAGTCTTTGTCAATGTGGAACCGAATAGCTCCGAGTAACATAGATAAAACTAAGAGATATAAATTTTGACTTTGTCCAGGGAAATTTATCTTTCTGGCAACATAAAGGAGAGAGTAACCCGTGATCAGTAATATATTAAATAGTGAACCCATTCGTTTTGCATTCACCGTAATTCTAATACTAGGTGTCATTCTCATGTCCATCCATTTTCGAAGGGAGAGAAAAAAGATAAACAAGCTGCAGAAATACTATTCAAATGTGAAATCAAACGATTTTCGTTTGAGTACGAATGACGGGCCAAATCCTTGTGAAAATGATGCAGAAATAGAAAACTATGAAATTTGCGGCATGAGTGAGACAATGTTTTTAGATAAGAAGGGATCCCTATGAGAAAGACAACCAAGCAATTTTGGAACGCAATTGCAAAAGAATATCGAGAGAGCTATAGTGCGGAGCATTTGCCATTATACTTAATGGAGCAGCTTAAAGATGACTATTTTCAACGATGTGATGACAAATATAATAACTATAAAGAGAAGTTCATGAAATCCGAGGTAAAAAATCTTGACCGTCACAAGGTCGCTGCGATTTTAGTTGTAGAAGGTATTGCGCTGAACCTTATCCGTTGTGATACGATTCCTGAGAATCAAATTTTTATTGGTCAGGAGAAAATACTCCTTAGATGCGCTTTTCGATATATCATGAGAGAGTTTAACAGCATTATAAGGAAAAGTAATTTAGAATCCATGCAAAATTTTGTGTTGCCCGAAGCATTTTCTTGCGAAACGAAATATATTGATATTATGTGCCGCAACTTAATGTATACAAAAGAATCGGGAATCCTTACTGACTCAAAAAATGCGCTTACGGTAGAGATGGAACTTGCCGAGAAGTTTTTCCTTTTAGAGTATATTGCGATTCGTTCCATTTACCGGGATAAAGCTGAAGATATCTACCGTTTTTTGCGTCAAGCAGTTTCAAGTGACTAAGATTTCATGGACTGCTGTTCCGTCTAAAGCTATCCCCAATATTTTTGTAATCCATAGATAGCTCCGAATTTATGCCGCGTAAGCGTCTTGGTCCAGAAGGAGCCATATCGAAAGTGAGTGGGCAATTCATGATAAGTTGATAGACCGCCAGGGGGGTGGCCTATCAATTTTTCTTCAATAAGTTCACTAAATTTTTGAGCCACAGTGATTTCCGTCACTGTGGCTCAAAAATTTAGTGAACGGGGCACTTTCTGTGAAAAATATTGAAAAAACAAATCTATCCAGACTTGACTTCAGAAAGGCTTTTGCGATAGCACCTCTAAAATGGCCAGGGCAGGTGCTATGGATATGACACCAATCCGAGCAGCCTTTACCCATGGGTAGCAAGATCCATGAGGTGCTGGAGTATGTCATTGACGGAGACCGGCTGCGGGATATCATCACCAAAGTAGATGTGACCAGCCGCACCATTTGATTTGGTTCTTCCGTTGGGGCTGAGATTGAAACGGAGAAGCTGTTTTGCTGTAGCCTGTTGCGCCGCAACGAGTTTGAGTGAAGCGGAGCCGTTTTTCGAACAATTTTATGGGAAAACGGCTTTGCTTTACTCTGTATCCATTGATATTTCTGGCGTATAGAAATCCGCCAGATTTTAGGGTTCTGTGAAAAATGAGAAAATCAGAGGAAAAAGATTTGCCGAGAACTGCAATTTAGACACGGATTTTCTCATAAGTCCCGTTTTCCGTATAGCTCCTCAAACCGGGCCGGGGACTTGTAGGCCAACGTCTGGTGGGGCCGCACCTCATTATAAAACTGAATATAGGCGTCTACGCTCTTACGGAAGTCTGCCTCCGAGGAATAGTCCCGGCGGTAGGCTTCTTCCTTTTTGAAAGTGGCAAAGAAGGCCTCCGCTACGGCATTGTCATAGGGGCGCCCGTGTTGGAGAAGGACTGTATCACACCGCACTTTTGCAACAGGCCCCGAAAGGTATCGGAGATGTACTGTCCACCCCGGTCACTATGAAAGGTCAATCTGATCGGTGTACCACGCTCCTGAAATGCCTCTTTGAATGTTGCCGTCACCAGATGGGTGCTGCTTCGTTTGGAAACACGGTAGCCCACCACTCGGCGGGAGAACAGATCAATAATAACGCACAGATAGACCCCATAGTCCTTGATTTTGAAATAAGTATGTCGCTGACCCACACCTCATTGACCCGCTGGACTGAGAAGCCCTGATTTAGCAAATTGCGTTTCTGGTATTCCTGCTGTTTCTTATAGTTGCATTTTGCGTTCTCACGAATACTCTCCAGCCCCAGCTCCTGCATAATGGCTCGGATACGCTTCTAGCCGACCTTTACCCCATTCTCGGCTAAAGCAACCCGGATCTTCTCCGCTCCATACCGCTGCTTGCTATCATCGAATACCTGCTGCACTTGCAGCATAAGGCCTACTGTTCCTCCAGATACTTTGTGCGGTCTGCCTTGCGGAAGATGTGGTTATAGAAAGTGCCACAGGAGATATTCAACGCCTTGCATAACTCGTGGACGCTATACTGATCAAATTGCTCATGTACTCGGGCCAAAATTGCCAGCCGCCTCTGCAAAGGAACTTCTTCAATAATAGTAGACAAGCGGATGATTTGCAAAATGTGATTAAGTTGTTGGCTTTTACGTTGAAGTGTGGTATAATCTATAATTGAAAGGTCAGTTGTCGGTACAGCGTCTCTCATCCAGCGGTAGAGGGTGCTTTGGACTACATTGTATTGTTGACTAGCTGCTACAATTGGTAACCCTTTCTGAATGGCAAGAACAACTTGACTTTTGAACTCCGGCAAGTATTGTTTCGGCATGATAAGATCCTCCATATAAGTGGTAGGCCTTATCATAACATAGAACTGAGGGTAGAACTTTGAGGAGTGTTTTTATGAATCCGATAGGGGCATATCAAACTTTTTATGATGAACTTATACGTCGCTATAACGATTATGGGGATCACGAAATAATAAGCTTTGGGATTTTATTGGCTGACTTTAGACAACAAGACGCACGTGAGTACATTCTTAATTATTTAGAAGACTTTGATCGAGAGTCTGGAAAATATTTTGACTTTTTTATCCCTGGGTATATTGAAGAATGGAGCATTAAGTGGTGTAAATCTAATGCAGGCATTCTGCAAGGTAGGGATATTAAAGTTAGAAATACAGGTTATGTGTTCAACTATGAATTGTTTTCAGACTTCTATCAAAATCTAGATCATCAATTTGGCATTAAATATACGTATAACCCCATGTTAATTTTAATGTCTATGGAAAGAAATTACCCGGGGAGCGCACGTTACATTGTAATTGAACTTGATAATATTGGAAAAGGCATACGGAGAAGTGGTGTATTATTTGAACGAATTTTTGAAATTGCTAAAGGTGACAATAGCATGGAGGCATTTCGCAAACGATGTTTCTATACTTTCGTTCAAGATGATATTGTCTCCACTATCTCTTCAGCCATAGGTATCCCATGGCTCGAACAAATTGCTAAAATCGGAACAGAGTGTAAAAGATATCGAATTAGGGGCTAAGAATAAAGGGCAAAATTAATTGATCTAATTTTTAAAAAGCATTACTGAGTTAAGCATGATGAAACAAATACTGCTACATAATTGCCTATAAGCCATTGATTTTATTGGATTTTTTGAAGTGGAGTTGTTTTTCGAACTATTTTATCGAAAACAACTCCGCTTTACTTTATTTCTGACGAGATATTCAAAGCCGCACATCAGGAAAAGATGCGCCGAACGAACCGTCCAGAAGTAGATATCGTCATAAAAACGTTTTCCTAAGGAACCCTGCCACTAGCATTAGTAGGTTGTCTATGTGCTCACTTGTCCCTATGAGTTCGGCAAAACCCAGATGGTGGTCTATGGGTGACCAACTCACCCTCTCCTTAGTTTTAGAAGATACTGACACATGAGGATGGCAGTGACAACTTAAACCTCAGCATCAAATTGGAAGAAAAATCCAAGTTGGATTCTGCATAAGAAAGTTTTCAGAACCAGTAGCACCTCGCCATGCACCAGCATAGACTGAGCAAACGTATAGTACCACCGGGTGGAGCCTAGAAAATCCTCCCTAGAGATAGCGAGTCTTGGTTAGATCTAAAATTTCTTCATATATCAAGGAAATTTTGATTGCAAACCACGCTAAGCTATGATATTATAAAAGAAATCTGCTGGTTTGTTGCGTGTACGACTGCCCCGCCGCACATTCGATTGATGCCAATAGCATATTAAATTTATGCCAAATTCATCGTAACCATGCAGGGCAGCTTTTTCGTAATTTTCATATGCGCTGTAGGGGTCACCACAGGCTGTGCAGATAAGGCCCCTAAAAGCATAATAGTCTCCTTTCATTTTTTCCCGCTGCTCATCGTCCGAAATTTTATTGTAATAGGAATCTAACTCACGCACTAAATCATTCTGGTTAAGGGTGTTGGCTATCATACCATCCACCCTTTTCAAAAGTATTCAATTAGTGAAATGTGTTTGCCCGTTACCCAAAAGCCTTGATCTATGCGGGTTTCCGGGAGTGTCGTTATGAACTCATGATAATCCGAACGCTGTCCTCCAAGTGGGGGACGTGTTCGGATTTATCATTTCTATTGAGAATATACTTTAAAGCACACAAGGCCGGGAATTATGGTTCCCGGCCTTGTAAAAGTGCAATCTAAAAACATCCGTAATACCAGTAAGATGCCCCTTCCCCGTGATGAGAGTAATGGAAACCAAATCACCCTTTCCCAAATCTGAAAGAGGGATTGGTTCATTCCCATATACGATACTCACTTCACCTGATATCTGATAGCAAAACTCTTGATGATACTTTTCTTCACTCAGCGAAATCCCCTCAACTATAATACCATATGGTGGAGCTCGCCGTCCAGGTAGTAGCTTTCATCGGTGAGCCGGACCACATAGGGGAACAGGTTGGGGGCCCGATCTGGCCAATAGGCCGGGTCCCCTTGCCATAGATACTCCGTTCCATCCGCGTCCTGAATCGACTGAAGCTCGGCGCCGTGTTCCGCAGCCTCGACCCGCAGGAATCGATTTTTTATCAGGTGTGTCATGCCTCGGCCATCCTTTCCATGACCTCCTCGTAGCTGGGCACGCTGGAAATCCCGCCTGGACGGGTGGTGGACAGCCCCGCGCCGGTGCAGGCGAACGCGGCCACCGACCGCAGTTCATCCTCGGTCAGTTCCTCCGGGGCTTTGCCTGTCTGCAAAAGCCGCTATACCGCGCTGCCGCCGAAAATATCCCCCGCCCCGGTGGTATCCACCACCCGGAGCCCGGACAGACCGGGCACCATGCCTTTAGCGAGACGGTTTTGGAAGATACAGCCCGCCGCGCCGCAGGTGACGAAAACCAGCTTTACGCCATACTCGTTCAGAATCAGCTCCGCGCCCTCCTCCGGGGACACGCCGAACAGGAACTCCACTTCCTCATCACTGATTTTCACCACATCGGCCTGCTTCAATCCCCACAGGAGCTGTTCCCTGGCGTCGTTCAGATCCTTCCACAGTGGTTTGCGCAGGTTGGGGTCGTAGGTGATGAGCTTCCCGTGGCCCTTGGCGTAGGCCGCCGCCTGCCGGGTGGCGGACCGCGCCGGTTCGTCCGTCAAGGACAGCGTTCCGAAATGGAACACCTTCGCCTCGTCCACCAAGCTCAGATCCAGCTCGTCAAAGGTGATCTGGCTGTCCGCCCCCGGCTTTCGGGCAAAGGAAAACTCCCGATCCCCATGCTCATCCAGCGTCACGAATGCCAGCGTGGTAAACACATTAGGGCTGGCCACAATGCCTCTGGTTTCAACGCCGAGATTTTGCAGGGTGGCGACGAGCAGCTTTCCGAAGGCTTCCGTGCCCACCTTTCCGGCCAGGGCCGTTTTGGCGCCGAATTTGGCCAGGGCCGCGAGGAAATTCGCGGGCGCGCCTCCGGGATGGGCGGCCATGGTCGGATAGCCAAACTCATCGGCGCTTTGGCTGGTGAAATCAATGAGCAGTTCGCCCCACGCGACAACGTCTAACATAGCCCGCCTCACTTCGCCGCGGGGTACTCGTTGCACAGCAGCCGGTAGGGAGGCTCGTCCTCCTCAACCTCCGGGAAACGGCCCACGGGCGGATTGAAGCGGTTGTCCGTGTTGTCGTCATTGCACTGGCTCACCTCGCCCAGCAGCACCGGACCGCCGCCCTCCTCCACGGTGAAGTCGTGGTACAGATGCTGCTGGATGTGGATACTCTCGCCGGGGGTGAGACGGATCTGCGTCCCGGCGGGGACGGTGTAGGTGCGCCCGTCGGTGTGGACAGTGACGTCTGAGGTGTAGTCGATCTCCTCATCCGGCAGGGAGTTGTACACCCGGATGAGTACATTCCCGCCGCCCCGGTTGATGATATCCTCGGTTTTGTACCAGTGGAAGTGGTTGGGGGCGTACTGGCCCTCCTTCAGATACAGCAGCTTTTCCGCATACACCTTGGGGTACTTGTCCGGCATGGCACGGTTGCCGTTGCGGATGGTGATGAGGGAAAAGCCGAAGTGGTCGAAGTCGCCCTTGCCGTAGTCGGTGATGTCCCAGCCCAGCATACATTCCCGGACCTCATCGTACTCGTGTCCCAGGGTCTGCCACTGATCCGGGGTGAACTGGCAGAAGGGCGGCAGGGCGAAGCGGTACTGGGCGCACATGGCCTCCAGCTCCTTCAAAGCGGCATTGATTTCCGAGCGTTTCATAAGGCATTTTCCTCTCTATGTTAAAATTTCCTTGTGATTCATGTCCTTGCTTTATCTTGATTACTTATTATCGTAAAAGGTCTCTTGAATTTCATTTGCTCATTTGAACCCTTGATACAAATTCAGCCAGGGCGCGTAAAAGGGTATGTGGCCAAACTCTGACTGTTCGTACACCTCCGGCGGCGCGCCCTGACGGATGCGGATCAGCCGGGAAGCCAGGGAGAGGGAGTCGGCCAGGTTGATGGCCAGAATGACCAGAGCAATGCCCTTTTTCAACAGTTGCTCCAGTAGCTCCCAGATGTGGATGCGCATCTCCAGATCCGCCCCCTGAAAGGGCTGGACGCAGAACACCACTTTGGGGTTTTGGAGCAGGACGCGCTGGTACACCAGATCGTATTTCTGCCGGACGGACAGCTGCTCCGGCAAATGCCGGAACACCTCATCCCCCAACACCTCCGCGCAGGCTTGGCGCAGGCCCTTTTGCACCTGGGCGCTGCGCCACAGCTCCGGCAGGCGGTGGTCCAGGGTGATACCCACATTGTCCAAGCAGCTCAGCTGGGGGAAAACCATGGAGCGGTCCGGCCGCTCCCGGATGACGGCGATCCGGCGATCCAGCCCCGGCACATAGGGCGCGCTGTCCAGGTAAATACAGCCCGCCTCTATGGGGATTTCCCCATGGAACAAACTGATAAGATCCTGAAATACCCGGTTTTGCAGGTCCTGAAGCACAACGCATTCCCCCGGAGCCACAGAAAAAGACAGTCCTTCCGCCGCGCCGCCGGACACCCCCTCCACCCGCAGCACCGGGGGCCGCTCCTCCCTGCCCTGCTGGCGGTGGAGCTGACGGCGAACCATGTCATCGTAAGAGCCGATGATGGACAGGTTCATGGCCTCGTGCTCCAGTACCTTGGTGATGCGCCCGTTGGAAAACAGGGCGGTTCTATCGCAGATGCGGGCCAGCTCCTCGTAGTGAAACCCTAGGTATAAAAAGGAGATTCCCTCTTTGGCGTAGCGCCGGAGGATCTGGTGGAGCCGGGACAGCTCCGAATCGCTGATAAAGGTGCTTACCTCCCGGAGGATAACCAAGCGGCAGCCCGCCACGAGAGCCTTCACCAACTCTACGAGGAACCGCTGAAAGTGGGTCAGGTCCCCCACGTAGGCGTCGGTAGAGATGCCCGCGTCCAAACGGTCCAGGACAGGCTGGAGCTGCTGGCGCAATATCCTGGGCCGGATCAGCCAGGTACGGAAGGCGGGCCGGAGCACAAATATGTTGTCCGCCACGGTCAGTCCCTCCACCAGGCAGCTGTCGCTCTGAATGACGCCGATCTGGTTATATCTGGGGGCGGGAGCGCACCAGGAATTAAGCAGCTCCTCCCGGTAGTAGATGCTGCCTGTCTGGAGGGGAAGATTGCGGCGGAGCAGCTCGGTGAGGGCGGTCATGCTGTGGCCGCAGTTCAGGGGGATGAGGCCCATGATCTCCCCGGCAAAAATATTGAGGCTGAAGTCCCGCAGGGGCGTGTTCCCCTGCTCCTGATAGGTGACATGGGACAGGCGCAGCACCTCTTCCCTCATCCCAGCACCCCCGGATTTTTCACATCCCAGTCATTGCTGATACAGGGCAGGGTGATCTCCACCGTAGTGCCCATGCCGATCATCGAGTACACATACAGCCCGCACTCCTCCCCAAACAGCAGGCGAATGCGGTTGTCCACGTTGACCAAAGCCACACCGCCCTGGCCCTCGTCCTCCTTGGGTTGGGAGTTGGCCAGGCCGCCCTTCCCCAGCCGCCCGTTGAGCCTGCCCAGGGTCTCCTCGTCCATGCCCACGCCGTCGTCCGACACGCTGATGAGCAGCCGCTTTTTTGTGCGCTGGAGACGGATGGTCAGATGGCCGGCGCCGATTTTCAACTCGGTACCGTGAATGATGCTGTTTTCCAGAATGGGCTGGAGGGTTAGCTTGGGCAGGCGGAACTGGTAGAGTTCCTCCCGGTCCTCGGGGGCGCACTGTATGTCCAGGTGCAGCCTGCTGCCAAAGCGGTACTGCTGGATGCGGAAGTAGGTCTCACAGTTTTGCAGCTCCTCCTCCACGGTCACCAGGTTTTCCACCTTGCTGATGGTATACCGGAAAAAGGTGGCCAGCGCCTCGGTCATGTCGGCCACGCTGTCCAGCTGGGCCAGCATGGCCTCGCTGCGGATGCTCTCCAGGGTGTTGTAGAGGAAATGGGGATTGATCTGGTTTTGCAGGGCCAGGTACTGGGCCTGGCGTTTGTTCAGGCTGAACACCTTGGCAGGGTCCAGCACCTGGCGCATCTGCTGGAGCATCTGCTCCTCCGCCGGAGACAGGGCGCAGTCCAGTACGGCCTGCTCCTCCTTCCCCCCGGTGTATCCCTCCATGAGAAGACGCAGAGCCTGCTCCCGCCGCCGGAAGGGAGCTCCGATCCAAAAATACGCCGCGGCTACCGCCGCCAGCAGGACGGTCAGGGACAGCGCCAGCAGCGCCACAGGCCGGTTTCCCCGGGCGGCCCGGACTAGCGCCGCCGTCAGCAGCGCCGCCAGCAGGACGAACACCGTCCGCGCTAGCATTCTGGCCCGGCAAGACAGATAAAAGGATCTGCGTTCCAAGGCATTCGTCCTCCTTCCTCATCCAGCCTCAGCCGTACAGCTTTCGGTACTGGCCGGGGTTCAAATTGGTCTCTCTTTTGAAGTTCTGGGTAAAGTGCTTCACATCGCTGTAGCCCACCTGAACGCAGATCTCCGCCACCGGCAGATTGGTTCGCTGGAGCAGCTCCTTGGCCCGCTCCATCCGCACCCGGGTGAGGTATTTGGCGAAGCCCTCCCCGGTCTCCTTTTTGAACAGGGCGCTGAAATAGCTGGGGGTGAACCCCACCATATCGCACACGTCCTCCAGGGTGATGGGCTGGCTGTAGTGCTTCTGGATGTACTGCTTTGCCTCCCGGACGGGGCGGATGGCGTCGCTGCGCCGCCGCTCCAGGATGGCCTGGATCTGCTCGCGCTGCATCCGCTTCAGGTGCTGAAACAGCTGCTCCCACTGGCCGCACCGGTCGCAGTCCGACTCAAACCTCAGCTGAAGCTGTTCCCGGCCCTCGATCTCAGGCCGCTGGAGGAACAGCCGCCCCGCCCCCGCCGCCAGCTCCAGCACCTCCCAGCCCCGGACCCCGGGGGTGTCCCGGACGGCCTGGATAAGTTCGTCCGCCGCCTGATCCAGCAGCTCCGGATCGGCGCTCTCCATCCCCCGCTCCATGGTCCGGCGGTACTGCTCCAGCAGCTGGTCGCGATCCAGCTCCGGGGGACAGGGGCCGCCCTCCAGCAGCCGTCCCGTCCCCTGGATCAGCCGATCCGCCGCCGCCCGGCGGGCGGCCCGCGCGCAGCCGGGCAGATCCTCTGCCCGATCCGCAATGGGACCCAGGGCCAGGGAGAACTCCAGCGGGCCGAAAATGGTCCGCTGGGCCAGAAGCTGGTCCAGACAGCCCCGCAGGTGCTTGCGGACGGCCTCCTGCCGCTCTCCGGGGTAATTCAGCAGACAGCAGCCCCAGCCCTTTTGGAAGGCCAGCAGCGTCTCGTGGCACAGGGGGGCCAGCTCCCGCTGAAAAATCTTTAACGCCTTATCCTGGACGATTTCCAGAGTGGCCGCAGAGAAGGAGCCGGAGGGGCCGTCTATTTTCAGCAGCACCGCCTGGCACAGCCCCGGCTTGGCGCGGAAGCGGTAAGTGTCCCACAGCAGCTCTTCGGTGACCGCCTCCAGCCGCTGGCCCAGCAGATCCAGGGGCAGGCGGGCCCGGAGCTGGTCTGCAGTTTCCCGGTTGGCCTGGCGCAGGCGCTCCATCTCCACGGCGGAGCAGGCGCGCTGGCGGCACCGCTGGCCCAGCTTTTCCAGGGTGGACATCAGCTCCTCCCGCTTGATGGGCTTGAGCAGATAGTCCCCCACGCCATATTTGATGGCAGTCTGAGCGAACTCGAAATGGGCGTAGCCGCTGATGATAACGATTTCCAGCTGGGGGAATTTTTCCTTGGCCCGCTGGATCAGCTCCAGGCCGTGACAGCCCGGCATACGGATGTCGGTGATCAAAATATCCGGGTGGAGGCGCTCCACCAGCTTCAGGGCCTCCAGGCCGTTGGAGGCCACCCCGGCCACCTCCATCCCCAGGCTGTTCCAGTCGGCCAGCATCAGGATCAGCTGGCATACCCTGTCCTCGTCGTCCGCCACCACCACTCTCAGCATGGCCGCGCCTCCTCTCTGGTTTGATATTGAATGCCTCCCACAGGCTGAAAGACAAGTGTGACAGATATTATATAACAGTTATTCGAAAAATTCCACAAGAACGCCGGAGCTTTGTCCGGCGTTCTTGGGAACGGTATTGAGGGAGCGTTTACTTGGTCAGTACGGAGACGCCGGTGTCGGTGACCGCGCCGCCCAGACTCTCGCCCTCCAGCGCTTTCACACAGGCCTCCACGCCGCTGGAGCCCATGACGTCGGGATTCTGGGCCATAGTGGCCAGCAGGTAGCCGTCGTCGATGAGACCCAGGATGGCGTCGGACTTGTCGAAGCCCACGCCGATGATGTCCGCCTTGCCGGTGGCCTTGATGGCGTTGCCCGCGCCGGTGGTGGAGCCCTCGTTGCAGCCAAAGATGCCCACGACGCCCTGGGTGATGTAGTTCTCCGCGATGGACTGGGACTTGGCCGCGTCGCCCTCGCCGTACTGGGTCTCCAGCAGCTCGAAGCCGCTGCCCTCAAAAGCGGAGCGGAAGCCCTCCTCCCGCATGACGCAGGAATCGGTGGCGGCATTCACGTTGATGATGCCGATTTTGCCGGAGGTGACGCCCTTGGCCTCCAGGGCCTTCTTCATCTCCTCGCCGGCGGTCTTGCCCGCCGCCTTGTTGTCGGTGGAGAAGGTGGCCTCGGCCTCCACGTTGGCGGGGGAGTCCACATAGACGATCTTCACGCCCTTGGACTGCGCCTCCTTCAGAGCGGAGGAGATGGCGTCCGGGCCGTTGGCGGCCACCATGATGGCGTTGTAGCCGCCGGCCACGGCGTTGTTCACGCACTCAATCTGCTGGGCGTCGTCCTTGGTGTTGGGGGACATGAAGGTGACGGTAACCCCCAGCTCCTTGGCCTGGGCCTGGGCGCCCTCGTTCAAGGTGACCCAGTGCTGGTCAATGGAGTCCATGGTGATCAGGGCAATCTTCCACTCCTGGCTGGCGGTGGAACCGCCATTGTTGGAGGGAGCGCCGTCCTCTTTGGTCAGTACGGAGACGCCGGTGTCGGTGACCTTGCCACCCAGGCTCTCGCCGTTGATGGCTTTGACCGCAGCCTTCACGCCCTCATAGCCCATCACGTCGGGATTCTGGGCCATAGTGGCCAGCAGGTAGCCGTCGTCGATGAGACCCAGGATGGCGTCGGACTTGTCGAAGCCCACGCCGATGATGTCCGCCTTGCCGGTGGCCTTGATGGCGTTGCCCGCGCCGGTGGTGGAGCCCTCGTTGCAGCCAAAGATGCCCACGACGCCCTGGGTGATGTAGTTCTCCGCGATGGACTGGGACTTGGCCGCGTCGCCCTCGCCGTACTGGGTCTCCAGCAGCTCGAAGCCGCTGCCCTCAAAAGCGGAGCGGAAGCCCTCCTCCCGCATGACGCAGGAATCGGTGGCGGCATTCACGTTGATGATGCCGATTTTGCCGGAGGTGACGCCCTTGGCCTCCAGGGCCTTCTTCATCTCCTCGCCGGCGGTCTTGCCCGCCGCCTTGTTGTCGGTGGAGAAGGTGGCCTCGGCCTCCACGTTGGCGGGGGAGTCCACGTAGACAATCTTCACGCCCTTGGACTGGGCTTCCTTCAGGGCGGAGGAGATGGCGTCCGGGCCGTTGGCGGCCACGATGATGGCCTTGGCCCCAGCGCTGACGGCGTTGTTCACGCACTCGATCTGCTGGGCGTCGTCCTTGGTGTTGGGGGACATGAACTGGACGTTGACGCCCAGCTCCTTGGCCGCCTTCTGGGCGCCCTCGTTCAAGGTGATCCAGTGCTGGTCGATGGAGTCCATGGTGATCAGGGCGATCATGGTGTCGCCGTCGTTCTGCTTGCCGCCGTCGGCGGGCTTGCCGGCACAGCCCGCCAGCCCGGCCAGCACCAGGCACAGCGCGCACAGGATTGCTGTGAGCTTCCTCAATTTCATTTTCATTGTTCCTCCTTTATTTTTATCAATTAGCACCTGTCGGTGACTAATCTGCCTTGGGGGCGGAGCCGTGCTTCACGGTCTTTTTCCGGTAGGCCCCGTTGCGGACGACCACGTCCAGGAACACGGCGCCCACCACGATGATGCCGATGACCAGCCGCTGTATGCCCACCTGGGCACCGATCATGTTCAGGCCGTTCTCCAGCGTCTGCCACACCGCCGCGCCGGCCAAGGTGCCCAGCAGGATGCCGGTGCCGCCCAGAGGGGACACGCCGCCGATCACGCCCGCCGCCACGCCGTACATCTCATACATATTGCCGGCCTCCATATTGCCCATGCCCGCCTGGCCGCACAGGATGAAACCCACCACGCAGGAACAGAAGGCGCTGACCAGATAGGCCTTGGTGGTGGTGGCCAGCACGCTGACGCCGGACAGCTTGGCGGCGTCGGCGTTGGAGCCAATGGCATAGATGTGGCGGCCCGTGCGGGTCTTGGACAGCAGGAAGAAGAACACGACGAACAGAACGATGGCGATCCAGAAGGTGTTGTAGATGCCCAGGGTGGATCCATAGTAGAAGAAATTGCCGAAAGCGTCCGCCGCCTCTTTGCCGATGCCGGAGGCGATGGCGTCGGTATTGCGGTTGCCGTTGACGATGTAGGCCACGCCCCGAGCCACGAACATGGTGCCCAGAGTGGCGATGAAGGGGGGCAGCTTCCATTTGCCCACCAGCAGCCCGTTGAGCATGCCGATGACCAGGCAGCACGCCAGTGTAATGAGGATGGCGGCGATGGGGTGGACGCCCATGGTCATCAGGGTGGCGGAGATCATGGCGCTCATGCCCGCCACCGAGCCGATGGACAAGTCGATATTGCCGGTGATGAGGATGTAGCTCTGCCCGATGCCGATGAGCAGGTATTTGGACATGGAGCGCAGCAGGTTCATGATGTTCTGCCCGGAGAACACCGTGGGGTTGATGATGCCGAAGGCGATGTAGATGGCGATGAGCCCGGCGAAGGCCGTCAGGGCCCCGCCCATGCCCCTGGTGCTCAAAATGCGCTTGATGGGGTTCTGCTTTCTCTCATTCATTGTCTCAGCCCTCCTCAGATGGCGATTTTCTTCTCAAACCGGGTGGCAAGGGAGAGGATTTTCTCCTGGGTGGCCTCCTGGGCGGACAGCTCGCCGGTGACCCGCCCGTCGCACATGACCACGATGCGGTCGGCGATGCCCATCACCTCGGGCATTTCGGAGGAGACGAACATGACGGCGATGCCCTGCTGCTTGAGCCGGTTCATCAGGTGGTAGATTTCCACCTTGGCGGCCACGTCGATGCCCCGGGTGGGTTCGTCGAAGATGACCACCCGGGAGTTCCGGGCCAGCCACTTGCCCACCACCACCTTCTGCTGGTTGCCGCCGGACAGGTTGGCCGCGTCGATCTCCACGTTGGGGGTCTTGATCTTCAGATCCTCCACCGTGCGGGCGCACACCTTGTCCTCCCTAGTTCGGCTCACAACCCCGAACCGGTCGCACAAAAAGTCCAGGTTGGGCAGGGCGATATTCTGCCGGATGGACAGCTTGGTGCACAGCCCGTCCTTCTTCCGATCCTCCGGGGCCAGCACGATACCCGCCTGGATGGCGTCCAGCGGCCGCCGGATGGCTACCTCCGCCCCATCCAGCAGGATCTGGCCGCTCTCTTTGGCGTCCACCCCAAAAATGGCCCGGGTGGTCTCCGTGCGCCCCGCCCCCATCAGCCCGGCGAAGCCCACGATCTCCCCCTCGTACAAAGAAAAGCTCACGTCCCGCACCATGCGCCCGGCGTTGAGATTTTTCACCTCAAACACCTTTTTACCCTTTTTGCAGCTCACCCGGGGGAACTTCTCCTTAATCTCCCGGCCCACCATATAGGCGATGATCTCGTCCAGGCTGGTGTCCTGGAAGTCCATGCGGGTGATATACTGGCCGTCCCGCATGATGGTCACCCGATCCACAATATGCTGGAGCTCCTCCAACCGGTGGGAGATGTACACGATGCCGCAGCCCTTGGCCTTCAACTCCCGGATGATGCGGAACAGGTCGTCGATCTCCCGGGCCGTGAGGGCGGAGGTGGGTTCGTCCATGATGAGCACCCGGGCATTGGTGGACAGAGCCTTGGCGATCTCCACCATTTGCTGCTTGGACACGGGCAGCTCACCCACCACCTGCCGGGGATCCAGGTCGATCTTCAGATCGTCCAGGATGCGGCGGGCCTCCGCCTCCATCTCGCTGTTGGCCAGGGCGATGCCATGCCGCTTTTCCCGGCCCAGGAAAATGTTCTCCGCCACGGACAGGTGCCTGCACATATTCAGCTCCTGGTGGATGATGGCCACCCCCACCTCCTGTGCCAGCTTGGGGGTGAGGTCGCCGTACTGCTTTCCGAAGATCTCCAGTTCTCCCTCATCCCGCTGGTACACTCCGCTGAGCACCTTCATCAAGGTGCTCTTCCCCGCGCCGTTCTCTCCCAGCAGGGCCATGACCTCGCCCGAGCGCAGCTCAAAGCTCACATGATCCAGAGCCTTGACGCCGGGGAAGCTCTTGCATATCTCCTTCATGGAGACAATGACGTCGTTCATTTGCTCACCTGTCTTTCCTGGGCATTGTGTCCTGTGGGTCTGTCTGATTTAGATTATAGGCTGGGCGACGAAAGGGAGCAAGGGGAGCATTTCTTGATTTTGCGGGGGATTTTTATGCTCTTTTTATGAACCGGCTTGCGCATTGCCTGGGTTCTTTATGAAAAATGCATAAAAACGGAATGGTGTATTTGGACACATTGCTGTCATGGCAAACGGCAGCGACAGAAAAGCGGCCCATTGAAAAGGACGCTTGTCAGCGTGCTTTTCAAAAAAATATTTTAAGCAACTGTTCTGCCCTTTTGTCCCCAGTAAATCCCTAAAACAGCAAGAGCGGCAAAGAATATTAAAACGAAAACCGCCATCACCGGGTAATTGACGCACATTCCAAACACATTGAAACCCTTATATCCGCCGAACACCTCTTTCATCAACGTGACGTTGGCAAGCCCGAAGTCCACCAGCGCCCCAAGCCGCTGGGTCACGGTATCGCCCATTGCCGCCAGCCCCACATTCACAAACAGAATCGCAAGGCTGACCCCCGCAGTTCCCATCTGGCTTTTCATTCGGGAGGAAATCAAGCAGATGAGCAGACTATAGACCGCGCTGGTAAAAATAAGCCATGCGGCCCCGACCGCAGCAAGCTGCCAGACCTTCCAGGGGAACATGGAGCGGGCATAGGTGGGAACGGACTGGATGGCGGCGTCCCAGCCGTGGAAACTCCCATGGGGCAGAAAGCCGAACAGAAACGTGGCGGCCAGATACAGCGCGGCCACAACCGTGGAGGCGGCGAGTACGCTCAGCAGCTTTGCTGTGACGATCTTCCGCCTTCCGTTCCGGGAGCTTAAAATCAGGTTATCCATGCCGCTGGAGCGCTCTACGGCGAACACCGGGGCAATGACAAAGGTCAGCGGCACAAACAGAAGGAACTGCATCATATGCTCCCCCCAGTTGTTGAACAGGTTTTCCCACAGCAGGATATTGGCAAACTCCGGCTCCCCCAGCTCTTCCAGCCGTTCCAGGGCGGCGGACAGCTCCCGATAGTCATAGGTGTCCTGCTTCCCCTGGCTTTCCAATTCCGCAATCTTCCCTTGCAGAAGGGCAATTCCATAGGGCTCCTCGGCACTCTCCGGCGGGGTGCCGTTCCAATAATCCTCCACCTGTTCGGCATAGGCGTGGTAGTTCACCGCCAGAATGATCTCCGGCTGGTCTTTGACGCTCCGAGCGATCATTCGCGCGTCCGTGCCGTACCGGGCGCTGACTTCCTGATAGATTTTTTCCGCTTCCGCGGCTTTTTCGCTGTCAAAGGGACCTTCCCAGCCAGCGGCTGATTCCTCGTAGGCACGGTAGCTGTCATTGCCGCCGATCAGGAACATGGTGGAGGTCAGACCGACCACGCTGTAAAGGACGAACAGGCACAGCAGCAAAAGCAGGGTTTTCTTGTTAAGCAGCAGCTTTCGCAGTTCAAATCGAAACAATGACATGATGTTACCTCCCGGCCTTTCCAGGCAAGTAGTTGAACAAATACAGATAGGCATCCTCCAGCGTTGGTACGGCCTGTACCACGTCCGGGGCGGGCTGTGCGTCCGAAATGATGCGAACCTCCATGCGGCCGTCCTTCGCCCGGACGTTGCTGATGACAGCCCGGTTTTGATAGTCCATAAGCTGTTCGGCGGGCATCTCTGCCAGCCAGACCCGGCCCTCCATCATCTGGACATATTCTCCGCCCGTGTGGATGTGCTGGATATCGCCATACTCCATCATCATGATTTGAGCGGCGATATGCTCCACATCGGATACGATATGGGTGGAGAGCAGCACCAGGCGGTCCTTGGCATAGGCGGAAATGATATTACGGAATTTGATCCGCTCATAGGGATCAAGGCCGGAGGTGGGTTCGTCCAGAATCAGAATTTCCGGGTCGTCCAGAAGGGCCTGGGCAATGCCCAGCCTGCGCTGCATCCCGCCGGAGTAGGC
This sequence comes from uncultured Oscillospiraceae bacterium, assembly GCA_910588135.1. Taxonomy (GTDB): domain Bacteria; phylum Bacillota; class Clostridia; order Oscillospirales; family Oscillospiraceae; genus Enterenecus. Next base: position 19,174 of record CAJUOT010000014.1, read on the forward strand.
GGCGCATTTCCGTTTCAGATCGTCCCAAAGGCCGACGCTGCGGGCCAGTTCCTCGATCCGCTTTTTCGCGCGGGCTTTTTCCATCCCTTTCAGCGCCGCTGAGTATTCCAGGTAATCCCTGCCGGTAAAGTCGCCGTAAAAGCTGACATCCTGGGGCAGATAGCCGATTTTCGCCCGGTATTCATCCCCAACGGTATGAATATCCTTTCCGTCATACAGGACACGCCCATTGGTGGGGCGCAGCACATCGGCCAGTATCCGAATCAGGGTGGTTTTTCCCGCTCCGTTGGGGCCCAGCAGGCCGTAGACCCCCGCCCCCATGGTGAGGGAGATCCTCTTCAGGACTTGTTTGCTCTTGTAGTTTTTTGTGACAGCTTCCAGTTGCAATTCCATACACTACCTCCTTGCCGCGGCTCCGCCGCCTCGCATTCCTGTGGCAATCTTTATTGTTGAGAAGTCCGCCCGGTCAAATTTGCGGACGCACAGCACGAAGAAAAACGCCCCGATTAAAATGGTGATAGCCAGCCCCATCAGCGGCGTGATGACAAATCCACCCAGGTCGAACGCCATGCCCTGTGCTACCAGCTCCTGGGTGGTCAGCGTGTGGGCCTCCAGGGCGATATAGCGGAAGATAGAGGTGGTATAGGTCAGCGGGTTCAGGTAGACGATGGGCAGAAGAAAACCGGGGATGATGGTGGTGGGGATATAGGCCCCAGAGACGAAGGTCAGGGGCATCATAATCATGGAGCTGATGGTCTGGAAGGCGGGGGAGTTGCGGGAAACCGTGGCCAGAAACAGTCCAACGGCGCTGAATGTCATAGCGGAAACCAGCATCACCGCCGCCAGCAGCACAATTTGCAGGACACCCACCCGCAAACCAAAGACAATGCCGCAGATCATGGTGACAACGCCTTGCATCGTGGCGATGACCGCGCCAGACAGAATGTGTCCCATAGAAATCTGCGTCCGTGGAATGGGGGCCACCAGGACCTCTTTCATGTAGCCGCTGGAAATGTCGGTCAGAATATCAGAGGAATTGTTGACGCTGACCTGGAACACGCTCATGATGATGACACCGGAAATCAGGTAAGGCATGGGGGCGTCAAGGCCGCTCATGGAGGATTTCATCAGAAACGAAAACATCACCAGCATGAACATGGACATAAACAAGGCGCCGAATACCCGCCCCTTGCTGCGGACATAATTCAGCAGATTTCTCTGTACGATAGCCGTAATAGGGTTCATCCTTCTCGAATCTCCTTTCCTGTGATTGCCAGGAACACCTCGTTCAGCGTTCCGTTTTTCACTTCAAAGTCGGTGATCTCGCCCCTGTGTGCGGATAAAATTTCCAACGCCACAGGCGCTTTTTTCGTGTGGAACATCAGTTTGTTTTCGACTTTCCGATAGGGAACGTCCTGTTCTCGCAGGACGGCCTCCAGCGGTTCGGTCTGGGCGCAGGTTACGTCCACCTCTGTGCCGGTATATTGATGCTTCAAATTCTCCGGCGTGTCGTGAGCGACAATTTTGCCGTGGTCCATAATTACAACTTTGGAACAGACCTCCGCCTCGTCCATATAGTGAGTGGTCAGGAAGATGGTCATGTTCTTCTGCTTCTGGAGCCGCTGAACGTATTCCCACACATTGGCCCTGGTCTGCGGATCCAGGCCGGTGGTAGGTTCGTCCAGAAACAGCACCTTTGGGTCATGGACCAGCCCCCTGGCGATCTCGGCCCGCCGTTTCATGCCGCCGGACAGATTGCCCACCGCCGCCCGCCGCCACTGCGTCAGCTCCACCAGGTCGAGAGCAAAGGTGATGCGCTCCCGCACCTCGCTTTTCGGCACCTTGTAGAAGGCGCAATGATATTTCAGGTTTTCTTCCACCGTCATCTGGGCGTCCAGGGTGGAATCCTGAAAGACGATGCCGATGTCCTTCCGCACCAGACCGCGTTCCCTGGAAACATCATGGCCGTTGATGGTCAGCGTGCCCTCCGTTTTGTCCAGGATGGTACACAGGGTGTTGATGGTCGTGCTTTTGCCCGCGCCGTTGGGACCTAGGAAGGCGAAAATGCTGCCCTCGTCCACGGTGAAGGAAATGTCGTCCACCGCCGTAAAATCCCCGTACCTTTTCGAGAAGTGCTCCACTTGTATGATTGGGTTCATATTACTGTCTCCTACTAAAAAATGAAGTCCCATGCGAGCGAACCCGCATAGGACTTATCTCTATAGAAATCTATAGCGCCTTGGTTATTCGGTTGTCTTTTCAGGACATCACCGCCAGATATCGCCCAGCTCAATGAGCTTGGCCTGGATGCGGACGTAGGCTTTCGCGTCCTCCTCGCCCAGTGCCTCCAGCATTTTTGACACCGAACGGATCATTCCAGTTCTGCGCTCCTCCACCAGGGTGACGCCCTTTTCCGTCAAGCTGACAATGACCTGCCGGCTGTCCGCCGGGTCGGGGGTTCGCGTCACCATGCCTTGGCCCTCCAGGGATTTCAGCATGGCCGCCACCCGCGCCGTGGTCAGCATCAGCGCCCGGCTCATGTCCTTGGGATATGCTTGGTTTCCATTCGCCGCAAGATAATTTAATGCCAGAACCTCGCCCCTTGCGATTTGGGACATGGTTCGCTCCATCTTGATCTGCGGCGCGGCGGCCCGCAGGTTAATGAGCTGTATCGCCAGTTGGGTGTAGTCCATTCTATACCCGCTCTTCCTCTCCAAATTACTAACTTCGTTAGATATTGTAGCACAGATCTTTGCTGATGTCAATATAAAAAAACCGCACGGAAGCCCGCTGTAAACACTTTCCTTTGGAACCGCGCCGTGATATAATAGCGCCGCGAAGCTTTGCATTCATCCGGCCAGTTCGCCGGAAGCAGGAGGGAAAAACATGGACGTGCTGAGTTCAGAGTGGCGCGATCGCGTCGCCCACTGGATACGAACCTTAAAGCAGGACTTTTACGCGCCTCTGGGGGAGATCGGCTGGGAGGCGTTCCGCACCCGGGATCATCTGAGCTCCCGAGAGCTGGAAAGCCGTGAGTTTGTTCCGGTAAGCCCCGGCTTTACCTGGGGGGAAACCTGGGAATACTGCTGGTTCCGGGGCCGGGTGACCCTGCCGGAGGCGGCCCAGGGAAAGCGGATCGTCCTGAACCTGTCCCCCGGCGGGGAGTCCACCCTGTTCGTCAACGGCAGGAGCTTCGGGACCTACCGGGCCGACTGGGTCAGCGAGCCCCACCACTACCTGGTGGACAACGCCCTGACGGCCCAGGGGCGGGCTGGAGACTGTTACGAGGTCCTCATGGAGACCTACGCGGGGCACTATTTCCCCGACGCGGGAGGGTGCACCACCGGCCCGGTGCTCCCCGGCTCCTACCAGGACCCCCTCACGGAGGGGGCCCGCCGAACCCTGGGGCGGTGTACCTACGGGGTCTGGAACGAGGACGCCTACCAGCTGTACATGGACGTGGACACCCTGTCCAAATTGCTGGAGGTGCTGGACAGCGCCTCTCTCCGGGCGGCCAAGGTGGCCGAGGCCCTGGAGCAGTTTACCCTGATGGTGGATTTTGAACAGGACGCGGATAAGCGGATCGCCTCCTACCGGGCGGCGTCCCGGATGCTGCGCCCGGTGCTGGAGGCGGTAAACGGCAGTACCCAGCCGGTGTTCTACGCCGTGGGCAACGCCCACCTGGATCTGGCCTGGCTGTGGCCCATGGCGGAGACCCATCGAAAAACCGCCCGCACCTTCGCCGCCCAGCTGCGGCTGTTGGAGGAGTATCCCGATTACAAATTCATCCAAAGCCAGCCCGCCTCCTACGAGATGTGCCGGACACACTATCCCGAGCTGTTCCAGCGGATCAAGGAGGCGGTGAAAGCGGGCCGGTGGATCGCGGACGGGGCCATGTGGGTGGAGCCGGACACCAATCTGGCAGGGGGCGAGGCCCTGATCCGCCAGCTGATCCACGGGAAGCGGTATTACAAAGAAGTGTTTGACGTAGACAGCAAGCTGCTGTGGCTACCGGACAGCTTCGGCTATACGGCGGCCCTGCCCCAGATTCTCAAAGGCTGCGGTGTGGACTACCTGGTGACCCAGAAAATTTTCTGGTCCTATAACCAGGAGGAGCGGTTCCCCTACCACTATTTCTCCTGGCAGGGGATGGACGGCTCCCAGGTCACCTCCTTCCTGCCCACCAACTACACCTACCAGACCCACCCCGTCGAAATCAATACGGCGTGGAAAAACAGAACCCAGGCCCGGGACTTGGACGCCTTCCTCCTGCCCTTTGGCTACGGCGACGGGGGCGGCGGGCCCACCAGGGATCATGTGGAATACGCCCTGCGCCAGAAGGATCTGGAGGGTGGCGCGCGGGTGAAGCTGGCGGGGCCCATGGAATTTTTTGAGGACATGGAACAGGCGGGCGGGCCCAAACACACCTATGTGGGGGAGCTGTACTTTTCCGCCCACCGGGGCACCTACACCGCCCAGGCGGCCATCAAGCGGTGGAACCGCAAAAACGAGCTGGCCCTGCGGGAGATGGAGCTGTGGGCGTCGGCGGCGGTGTGGGAGGGCTGGGCCTATCCCCTAAAACAGGCGGACGCCCTCTGGAAGCAGCTTTTGCTGCACCAGTTCCACGACATCCTCCCCGGCTCCTCCATCGCCAGGGTGTACCAGGAGGCGGAGCGCGCCCATGAGAAAACTTTCCAGGGGGCGGAGGATATCCGGACATCGGCATTGAGGGCCCTCACCGGCGGGAGCTCGGAAGAGAATGCCGTCACCGTATTCAACTCCCTGAGCTTCCAGCGGCGGGCGCTGGTGGCGCTGCCGGATGCCTTCGGGTCGGGCGCGTGTCTGGCGGACGGAAGCCCAGTTCCCATAGCCCGGACGGAGGAGGGAGTCAAAGCCCTGGTGGACCTGCCCCCCTGCGGCGCGGTCTCCCTGCGGCCCGGAGGCAGCGCACAGCCGGTGACGGCCCCCGCCGCAACAATCCGAAAAACGGAGGCCGGATTCCTACTGGAAAACAGCCAGGTTCGGGCGTTGGTGGACGGGCGGGGCGAGGTGGTCTCCTTTGTGCTCAAGGAGAGCGGGCGGGAGTTCGCTGCCGCCCCCATGAACCGCTTCCACCTGTACAAGGACGTGCCCCGCCGGTTCGACGCCTGGGATATCGACTCCAACTACCGCCAGCAGGAAGTCGAAGGAGCCTTTGACGTGACGGTGGACGTGGTCGAACAGGGCCTGGAGGCGGTGCTGAAGGTGACGGGGCGGATCGGCGAGTCCTCCTACACCCAGAACATCCGCCTGGCGGCGGACAGCGCCCGGCTGGTGTTCGAGACCCAGGTGGACTGGCGGGAGCTGCACCGGCTGCTGAAAGCAGCTTTCCCTGTGGCAGTATACGCAGAGAACGGGATCAACGAGATCCAATTTGGTTATATCGAGCGGCCCACCCACCGCTCCAGGCCATACGACCAGGAACGCTTCGAGGTATGCAATCACCGCTACAGCGCCCTGTGTGACGGAAGCCACGGCGCGGCGGTGCTCAACGACTGCAAGTACGGCGTCTCCATGAATGGCAGCAGCCTGGAGCTGACCCTGCTCACCGCCTCCGCGTCGCCGGAGATACGGGCGGACAACCGGACGCATCGGTTCACCTACGCCTTCACCGCTTGGGAGGGGAGCTTCGCGGACTGTGACGTGGTGCGGCAGGGCTACGAGCTGAACGTGGAGCCGGTGACGGCCCCCGGCACCCGGGACTTCAGCCTGCTCTCCATCGATCGGGAAAATATTTTTGCCGACACCCTGAAGCCCGCCGAGGACGGCAGCGGAGACCTCATCCTGCGGCTGTACGAGGCAAAAAAGGCGGCGGTCACCGCCCAGGTCCGGCTGAACCTGGGGCCGTTCTGCGCCTACGCCTGCGATATGCTGGAAAACGTTCAGGAGGAACTCTCGGTAGAAGAGGGGCGGCTGGCGCTCTCCTTCCGCGCCTTTGAGATCAAAACCATCCGCCTCCGCCCGCTGTGACTGCGGGAGACCACCGCACCCTGTTCCATCACATCATACGGCCCAGTGCCGGGAAAACTCCCGGCACTGGGCCGTCAGCCTGCCGAAAATGGCCTGCCTGACATGAAGCCAGACAGGCCGCAAAGAGGCCAGCTTCTTATCTGGTTTCTCAATCGCTTTGACCCTTACTGCGGCGGCATCGGTCAACATATCCTAACTTATGACAAACTGGGGTTTTCAAAAAAGCCATTGGCTGCGACACTTTCAGACTTCTGAAGGTACAGACAAGCACGGGCTGAAATGTATCTCAGCCAATTTAAGTCCCTCCGGGCGTACCATGATAAGTTGACATGCCGCCAAGGGAGCGGCCTGTCAATTTTCCTCCAATAGGTTTTCAAATTATTGAAGCCACAGTGATTTTGGTCACTGTGACTTTCATTTTTGGAAAGGGCAAATTTTTATGAACAACAATTGAAAAAAGCGAGGCCATCCGGGCAGGTTTACGTAAGGTTGCGTGATTTCACAGTAAAAACTGTGTGTCAGAAAACCCGCCACGCAATTTCATTGCTTTATGCATTCCTTTTTCTCTTGTTACGCTGGGCGGCGGCATATTTGAATGCCTTATACATGGCTGGTGATAATTCTGGTCACTCCTCATCAAACTATATTACCCGCTTTATCGCTGATCTGACTTCATTCAGCTGCTCTTTGGAAGGCACCTGCCCATCTTTAATTGTAAAGGTTCTGGTCATAATAGAGCCCCCTTGTATAATAAATTTTGAGCTTATAAATCTCAGTATCAGCAGGCTCTGAGATCCACTATGCTTCCCCTCTCAATTTCTTTAGGATCATCTCATCTGCCGGGCAGAATTCATACTGCGGGATTTCCTCAGTCGTGATCCAGCGGATGTCGTTGTGTTCCAGCATCTGCGGCGTCCCTTCGCTGATGGCGGCGTTGAACAGCGTCAGATGCACGTTCAAATCCGGGTAGTCGTGGTCTGCCTCCATAAATATCTCACCCACCGAAAGGGTGACAGCCAGCTCTTCCCGGCACTCCCGGATCAGGGCCTGCTCCTTCGTCTCCCCAGGCTCCACCTTGCCTCCCACGAACTCCCACAGCAGTCCCCGGGCCTTGTGGGCGGGGCGTTGGCAGATGAGGAATTTGTCCCCCTCCCAGATGAGCGCCGCCACCACTTCCGTCACCTTTTTCTCCATATCCACCACCAGATTTTCATATTCAAGGATTTGCTTTTCTGCCCCGCTCGTGGTATCTTATTGGGGAGTATATCACAAATCCACCGCCGGGGAAAGTGCCGGCGGCGATATTTGGGGAGCTGACATCCATGGTTCGTGAGATTATGCATGATAAAGCGTTTTTGGCCCAGAAGGCCGAGCCCGCCGTGCCGGAGGATCTTCCCGTAGCCCAGGATTTGCTGGATACCCTCGCCGCCCACAAGGATGGCTGTGTGGGCATGGCGGCCAACATGATTGGCGTGAACAAGCGCATCATCGTCTTCGACAACGAAGGCGCTTACATGGTCATGTTCAACCCGGAGATTGTCAAAAAGTCCGGGCCCTACCCAGCGGAGGAGAGCTGCCTTTCCCTGTCCGGCGTCCGCAAGGCCAAGCGTTGGAAATCTATCAAAGTTCAGTATCAGAACGAGAAGTTCCAAACCCGCTTCAAAACCTTTACCGGCTGGACGGCCCAGATCATCCAGCATAAGATCGACCACTGCGAAGGGGTGTTGGTCTGACATGGACATCGACGCCTGCATCGCCCGCCTGACGGGAAAGGACGCAAAAGCCGCTTACGCCCTTACGCAGCAGATTACAGCGGAGAGCCGGGAATCCGCCGCGTATTTTGATCGGTTTGCGGAGCTGCTGTGCCACAAGAATTCCCTGGTGCGGAACCGGGCCATCTCCATCCTGGCGGCTAACGCCCGCTGGGACACGGCTGGAAAATTTAATGTTCTGCTGGACGAATTTCTGTCCCACGTGACGGATAGCAAGCCCATCACCGCCCGTCAGTGTGTCGCAGTTCTGCCGGAGATCGCGGCGACAAAGCCGGAGCTCCTCCCCGGAATCCAATTCGCGCTGAAACAGGCCGATCTCAGCGGCTACCCGGACAGTATGCGGCCCCTGGTTTTAAAAGACATTGTGACGGCGCTCCAAAAAATGGACGGCACAAAACCATGAGCAGGGCTGAACCGATAGAACTGGGCCTGACCATCCCTCTCCAGCGGTATCTCCGCGTCAGAGCCCTGCCCTGCGGCCAGGAGCTGGATCGACGCTTCTGCTGGGATCTCCACGTCATTCCCTTACGGGGGTGCTCCTCCCTGTTGGCAGTTCACTGCCACACCCGCTATACCTTCGTACTCTATGATTTGAGCCGCCCGGACTGGGAATGCCTATCGGACATTTTTCGGGAGGGCTTGGAACACAGCCTGTCCAGCGCCGGGTTTCCACCCGAAACGGCAGACCTCCTGTGCGGCCCCGGTCAGCCGCTGTTCACCAAAACCCACGACCGCCGGGAGGTAGCTTTCCTGAACCGCGCCTGGGACGATGTGATGGCCACCGAGCTGGCCTTGGACGAGAGCGCACAAAGCCAGCCGCTGCTCGACCAGAGCGTCAACGCCAAACCCAGCCGGTGCGTGGGTTCTGACGGCTTGGGGAGAACGGCGGAACGGCTGGCGGCAGTGATCCGGGAGCTGTCCTAACTTGTTGTATGCGTCTTGTTGATATAGTTCCTCCCCAGATTTTGAGGTGGGGTACTTCCAAAAATATCCCCTGCATCTATAGGGGTCACCCTTGAATTGTGAGCTGTTGACTTGCTTTCATGGGTATGCTATGATAATTAAAGAAACGAAGCGGTGTTATAATGCGTCCAGCCTATTATGTCATAGATGTGGCAGCCAATGAGCCAATTCTCGCCGTCATACGCCCTGCAATTCAAAAGGATTTTGCGAAAACCGAAAGCGAGCGTTGGCAGACAAGTTGGTTGTCTAAGTTTATTCAGCAGGACGCACTCGAAAAATACGCACTGGAATTGTGTAGTTCCAAGGAATTGGTTGGGCTTGGCGCATATCGCAATATGCCTGAGGGCATTCTTGTTGCAGTTGAATACATTGAGAGTGCACCGACCAGTAATCCAACTCAGACAAGATTTCGCAAGTTCAGGGGCGTTGGTGCAGCATTGCTGGCGTCTGGGATCCAACTTTCTATTGACTATAGTTACAGTGGCACAATTTATTTGAAGGCAAAAACTTCAGAACTCAGGGAACACTACATTCGGGATTTTGGAGCTATTCCATTCAGCCATGTAGATCCATTCATTCTCCTGATTAATGGAGAAGCAGCAAAAAGTTTGTTCTCACAATTTTTGGAGGAGGAATAAATGGTGTTGGAAGAAAAATATCTGAGATTAGATGATATAGCTGCGCCTGATGGATACGTTGCACCCTCCACCAGCGAAGATTTAGCCTATATCGCCTATTTCCGCCAAACTTGCAAACGGTACAATATAGACTTTGCCTTTGCGGATCAGGATGAGCGTGATTTTGTCATACGAATGGCAGAGAAAAATTTTGCTCAGAAACGGGCTTAGACCCATACGCCGACCCAGGCGACGAAAAGAGCAAATGGAAGCAGTGGGCAGGATAGTTTCATAGAGTATCCGCAATCCGTCCAAACAGCACGAATTTGGCACAAAATGACCCAAAAAAGTTTCCGAGGACAGCTGGGGGTCAAGAGGCCGCAGGTTCAAGTCCTGTCACTCGGACCAATTTATGATAATCCGAACGCTGTCCTCCAGGTGGGGGACGTGTTCGGATTTATCATTTCCATCAACAATATTCTGTGAATAGCAAACGGCGGAACAGCCAGTATGGACACCCCGCCGCCGATTTCATTCTTTCTTTTGCCGTTCCTTCCACTCTTGAAACTCTCTTTGACCTTCCTCGCTCTCAAAGAATTTTTGTATCTCCGGGAACAACACCCGCGCCAGGGCCTCTACCTCGTGGAGTGGGATGCCTGTGCCATAGTCGTTTGCTTTCTTTTTTGCCATTCATTGTCCTCCGTAATAAAATTTACGAAGGCACATTTCCCCTTTTCCTTCTCGTACATGAAATGTTTGGGGTTTGAATAGGCAGTCCTCCTTTTCTGGACGGCGCTCGTATAACGCAAAGAACTGCTGGTTGTCCAGCAGTTCTTTGCTTCACGTCCATCGGTTGTGGGTATTATATCTGATTTGGTTCAATCCGTCAAGGTTCCACGATGGTAGAAAAAATAAGCAGCAAAAGACTTGTGCCGCAACGGGTTTGGGGCAGGCATTTGAGGGGGATGTGTGTTTATATTCAAAAGGCCAAAATCGGCTTTCTAAAGCGTTACAAAATTTTTGCTTGGGGGAGCCTCAAAAAGTTATCGTTGATTCCTAAGTTCGTTCATCTTTTCCAAAACCGCCTGCATAGCGCTTTGGTGGGATGCTTGGGCGGTTTGCACACCGCCAACAGAGGCCAGCGCATAGGGGTCAAGCAAGGTCAGCCGGGCGCCGGTCAGCAAAGCCCTCTCCTGCCGATAGGCCATGTCCCTTTGGGCTTTGGTCAAATCAGATCGAAAGATGCCGGAATCAGGCCGCTTATACTTTTCCGCGATATGCTCCAAGCCCTGCAAAAACGGATAAGAGCTATTTTCGGCATGGGCCTCGGCATAGTAACCTTCAATCGTCTTTCTGGCGTTCACCGCTGGCTGTGCGTAAGCCCGCATATAGGTTTTCAGCGCAATAGAACCGTCAGGATCAATGTCCCGGTTTTGATTGATAACTAAATTCATATCCTGTTGACGGGTGCGGAACTCGGCAATAATTTCTGGCGCACCTACCCGGACAGCGGCACTCATGCGATCCTTATTTTCCTGGGTATTGAGGGGAGAATCAGGAGTTAAGCTGAGAATTTTTTCGTTCATGGCCTCCTGCTGTGGGTCGTATGTACTGGAATACCGCGCCCAGGTCGGGCCAGCCTGTTTCTTGACTTCGGAAAGCGTTCTGTCATCCATCTCCCGCTGGGTATCCACTTCCGCCAGATGGCCGTTCACATAGTCCACACCTAAGGCCTCGCCGTCCGGGGTGGTCAGCTTGAGATGGTCATACAAATTTTTCCCGTTTTCACCACGGTTCAATGCCTGCTCTATTGCCTCAGTCAATTCCTCGTCCTCCAAGCCGGTTACGTGGATGGAGTAGTCAGACTGGTCTACCGTCAGGCGGAAGGACGCATCTGCCGGAACCTCAATCTCATTCCCATCAAAAATATCCTGGATAGACTGGTCAATCTGTTCCCGGCACACCTGGTTTGCCCGCATTGCTGCGGAGGACAGAGTAGGCGGGCTACCAGCGGAGGCGAACGCATAGGGATTTCCCATTTGCAGGTGTTTACCGCCGCTCAACAAATCCAGCTCCTGGTCATATGCCCAAGCCCGTTCGTTCTCCGACATACCGGCACGAAAATCAGGGGAATCCGGGTTCTTATATTTGTTCCAGATATGGGTGCTGGGGCTGTCATAGGTCAGGTTTTCCTCATGCTCCGCAGCGTAATGCTCCCGAATCACATCGGCATCGTTCCGAGTGATTCTGCTGAACTCTACCGCAAAAGAGGTAAAGGTGGTCGTGCTTCTGGCCTGTTTCTCAGAAGCCGCATCAATCTGCGCTTGCCCGGAAATCACAACTTCATCTTGGGCATTGGCAGACGCAGAAATATCCGCTTTCCTCTTGCTGGCCTTCGCTTTTGAAACCGAATCGGTGGTGGCCGTTCTGTAAGAGCTGGGAATACCGTTAACTATCATAGTGGTTCCTCCTGTTCTTCCTTGGTTCACGTTATTTACATTTCTTACGCCTTTACATCAAAATTTGCAGACATATTGCCGCTCGCCGATGGAACCGCTGTCCGCTGGGCGGCAGCCATCTCTGCCCGTGCCTCCCTAAATGCCTGTGCGTAAACCGCATCCGCCTCCCCTTGAAATTTCAATTCCTCTTGTGTCTGTATGACAGTCCATCCTCCGCCGTTGCTGTTATAGCTTGCGATTGTCTCGCCGTTGGGGGCATAGATTTCAGCAGTCTGACCGCCGGAGTTATGATGAATTTTTCCAAAGCAATCTCCTGACATCTTGCCCAGGGATACAAGGGTTTGTCCATCCTTGCGCTGGATTTTTCCAGACAGCCGCTTCAGCAGGCTGTTGAGCAGTTCAAGCCGGGGGTCATCCTCTTTTGCAATCGCTTGAAGAACCTGTGTGGCTTGGGCCATGGGAACGGAACGGTCAGGAGAAACACACCGCTTCATTTGGCTGTGCTGGAGTTGGAGATATCCCTTGTCCATATAGATATCCTTTTGAGCATCCTCCTTTGCCAGCGACTTGATCCGTTCGACAAAACCATCTGTCATTGCGTTCTTAGCCGTTTTGTCGGAATTTTTCTGAACTGCGGGAGCCTTCTCCATGCCATTTTTGAAATTATTGATTTTCATAGCTGTAAACCGCCTTTCTGCGAAAGGTGCCGACAGGGTTACAAGATAGATGGAGGCGTTCAATGATATAGCCTTATTTTTAGTTATTATCGACAAATAATAAAAAAGTTAAGAAATGCAATAACAGCTTACACCGTCTTACGGTCAACCAGCCACAGGAGGATAAGAACAATAACTAATAGGGTTCCATTTGACATAGGTAAAACAAATGCGGGCCAGATTTCTGATATTGCTCCCGCAATGACCAATGACAGCGGAATCAATATATATGAGATTGATGTGGACATCCCCAACACTTTCCCAAGGTATTCAGGATCTACAAAAAGCTGTATTGTTGTTTTTGATTTGATATTGATGTCTACCGACAGCCAGCCCACGGCAAACATAATCGCGCAAAGCGCCATCACGGTTCTGCTTCCCTGGTTGGAAATGCAGGCCAACAGCGACAGGATCAGCATACAGCCTCCAATCAACCCCAACTGCAAAAAGGGGTATTGAAGCCGACTGTCACTGGGAGCCTTTGTCCGCCACATCGCACACAGAACCGACCCAATCGCAATGCTGCTTGAAATCAGGCCGTAGCCACCGGAGGAGATCCCCAGCGTTGTGGTAACGATGAGCGGCAAAGCCACGTTTACACCAGCGCTGAAACAAAAGTTACCCAGGCTGTTGGCGAGGAAAAATGTCCGCAGTTTTTTCTGGCCGAACATATAAGAGAGCACAGCCCTTCCACCCCACTGACCCCTCCCCGTGTTACGGGCATCGTTCCCCGTCCGGCGGGGCCTGTATGTAAGCCATATTTCCCCAAAGGCGGACAGCAGGAACGAGCCAATGTTGATGATGGCAAACATCTGGATGGGCAACAGGCGGATCAGAATACCGCCGATAAACGGAGCAGCAATATTAACTACAGACGTGATAAATTGTGCAGACGAGGTTAGCTTTTTCAGCACCTCCGCATTGTCTACCCCATTCAGATTGATGAGATGTGTGTCAATCACGTTATTGAAAACAGCCGAGATAGCAGACAGCAAAAAGATGGTACAGTATATGGACGCAAGACCAAGGTGGAGAAGCGGCAGGCAGCAGACAACAGCACTTGCCACATCGCACAAAACCAGGATGCGGTTGGGGCGGGGCGTTTTATCGCTGAGGTTCCCTACAAACAATGACAACGCAATTTGCGGCAGGTAGTTTACAAGCAGCGATATGCTGAAACTCAACCCGGAGCCTGTTTGAGACAGGATGTACCAGCTTAAAGCAAACGTAAACAGTCTTGTGCCGATATGCGATATCCCTTTACTGAACAGAAATAGAACCCTATTATTTATGCTCATCTTTCTTATCCTCTTACTGATCCTCCGTCACTTCGCGCCATAACGCTGTGAGCGTTTCATTTTTACAAGTTTTAAGCACATTCAAAATAACTTCCGCGGCGGTATCTCCCATATCATCAAAAGCGGTGACCCGTTTGTTTGAGAAAGCGAAACGCAGGCCACTTCCGTTGCAATCTGATGCCTGATCAAATTGATTTGCCAAATTTCTTGCTACACAAAGTGATTCCTTCGCCTCACTCATGTTGCCAAGTTCAACTTGTGCCTGGGCGAGATAAACGTAAAGCTGGGTGCTTGCTTTGTCCAGATAACTGTTTTGACCGGGTTCCTTCAATTCTGTGAAAAAATGCAAGGCCAGTTGGACAATACCGGCAGCAGAGAGGAAATCCTGTTTCTGAATGTAGACATTAAAATACCCAATCGTAATGCGAACCAGCGATGATATACAGCACAGAAGTGCCCTGGACAGATAATAAGCCGCTTCGTCAGGGCAGTTACAGGCGGTTCCTAAAATATAACCAATATAATCGTTGTGGACGCCGTGAGGATTATTGTGCTTAAAAAGGTCGGCTGCTTTTTCATTTTCACCTATGGCAGAATAGGCTTTTGCAATGCTGTAGGTAATGGAAAGCTCATTAATTTCGGGGTCGGTATTTTGGTTGATCAAAAGACGCGCACGTTCCATCAGTTCAATGGAGCGCCGCAGCAGCTTATGGTCGTGGTGCATAAATCCAAAAACCCAATACAGGTCAGCACTCCGATAAACAATTTCAAAGCAGTTTGGGTAACGAATTAGCAGCTTATCTGCCTCGACAAACCCACGTTCATCCTTGTGGTACAAAAAGTCTTTTAGCCGTTCTGCCGCTGCTTCCCATTTGTTGTTCTTTACCTCATAGCCGAGAAGGACATCTACAGAGGTATCAAAGAAATCAGCAAGTTCCACGATTAAGCTGATATCCGGCGTGGACAGTCCAGCTTCCCATTTATATACTGCACCAGTAGTAAGGCCCAGCGCCTGCGCTAATTGTTCCTGCGTCAGGGAATGCTCTTTTCTGAAAGCTCGGATGTTATTGGATAGTTGCATATTATATCCACCTTTCGTGGGCAGTCTTTACATGGAATAATTATAGCCTTTATTTTCTGTTCATGGAACACCCTACCCGTACATTTTGGAGAGAAAAAAATATACCATTCGTGCGAGTTTAGTACTCTGTGAGCAATGCTGCCTCAACAATCCGCTCGTCTGCGAAAAAATATGACAAGTGCATTAGAAGTAGAACGGATGTTCAGGAAACGGGGCAGTGCAGGTGTTAATTGCAATATATATTTCATTTATTTGATAATATCGTGCAGGACGGGAGCACCATTAAAGATGTTCCCGCCCTGCTCCATGCCTATTCCGTTTGTTCAGCGCCCCGCTGTGCTTTCCATTCCGTAAACTCTCTCTGCCCTTCCTTGCTCTCAAAAAAGGCTTGAATCTCCGGGAGCAGCACCCGGGCCAGGGCCTCCACTTCATGGAATGGTATTCCCGTGCCGTAGTCGTTGGGCTTCTTTTTCCTTGCCATAGGAGCCGCCCCCGTTCTATAGCTGCCCCTCGTCGAACAGATAGCCCTGGAACACCGTTCCGTCCCCGGTGATGAAGCGGCCCCTCGCGTCCTTGGGTATCTGCTCGGCGGCGCTGGCATTGTCCAGGATGATTTGGGACAGCACATTGTCCGCCCTGCCGCATACCCGGAAATCCAGGTTATTCTTGATTTGTCCAGGCAGTATCGCGGCATCGGGCCGCTGGGTGGAGAGTATCAGGTGAATCCCAAAGGCCCGCCCCAGCCTCGCCAGGGTGGACAGCCTGTTTTCGATCTGCCCCAGCCGCTCCTTGTCTTCCTTGCCCTTGCCCGTCCTGTCCAGCACCTCCGCCACCTCGTCACAGGCGAACACCAGCCGGGGCAAGCCCTCCCCCGTGGCCTCGTTGTATGCGTCCAGATTGGGACACCCGGTTTCCGCCAGCCGCTTTTTTCGGTATTTCAACACCGCCGCAAGCTGATTGAGGGTGTAGAGCAAATCATCCTCGTTAAAACACATATGGCATTTTTGGTGCCATACTTTGGGAAGTCCACCCCACCCTTGAAGTCGGCAATGTAGACCTCCGCCCCTTTGTGGAGCGACTGCATGAGCAGCAGCTTCAACAGCACGCTCTTTCCGCTGCCCGTGGAGCCGCCCAGCAGAATGTGGGGCACATGGGCCAAGTTCACCGTCACAGGCCCCGTCGGGCTTTCCCCCAGCACCAGCACAAAGCTGTCCGGGGACAGGTATCTGTCCTTCCAGCGCAGCAGCGCCGGGAAATCACTTTCGGCGGGGACGGCATAGACACGGATAATTTTCCGCCCCTCGCCCCAGGTCATTTTTGCTATGGTGAGGTTCAGCGCCGTTTCAATCCTGGCCCGCTTGTCCTCCCACTCAACCAGGGGAATCCCGCAGGGGTCGAACTCCCACACCGTCAGCCGGGGGTTGTCTGCGTCCAGCCTTTTGGCGATCAGGACAGGGGCCTCCCCCGCATGGTTGGTGAGGCCCGCTTTTTGCAAGCCCTCCTTTGCCGCCCTGCCGCCCCAGGGTGTTCCCAGCAGCACCAGCAGCGCCAGGAGGCCGCCCACCCCATAGAGGGGAATCAAGAGGTCGATAACAGCCCCCAGGACGGGCGAGAACATCCCGTAAGTGTCCAGGCTGAACAGATGCGCCCGGAACAGCCACACCAGCGCGGCCCCGGCCAGATACAGCGCCAGCAGCAACCCCTTATATGGCGTGGTTTTCACCGCCGCGAATCCGGCCTTGACGCGCCGGAGCAGATGGCGGTTTTCCGTCCGTTTGTTGATATTGTCTTTTTCGGTTTGGGTCATAGGGAAAGCCCTCCTTTCTTGTGAACCACCGTGGAGCCGTCCAGGAGGTATTCAACCACGGAATGAATCCGGCGCAGAAACGCCCGCCAGGTCTCGGGCCGCTCCCACTGTTCCGCCCGGTATTGCTTTTCCAACGGTAAATTTGATGTGATGTAAACTTTGGTGTAACAGGCCACCCGGTCACTGTACCGGGCCGGAAGGTGCAGGGGATAGACATCCAGATAGTTCAGCATATCCTCAATGGGAATCTGGCTGCTAAATTCCTCAAACACCAAAACGTCCTGCCCGTTGTAGCCGTCGAAGGATATCCCCCTCGCGGCCCTGTAGTTGGTGATACGGCAAATACTCCGTGGGTCGTGCCGCTCATAAATGCCCCGTGTCTTGCCCGCGCCGCTGGCCCCGAAAATATAGGACACTTCCAGGGGGCGGTTTTCCACGCTGTACTTTTCCGCCGTCAGGGTCTGCCGGAGCAGGTCAATGTCCCGCACCCGAAAGGCCAGATTAGGCGAATCGTCTATGATTTCCGTGGTGGACATACCCGCCCGGATATTCTGGACAAGCCGGAACATCTGCGGGGCCCGTTCCTCCTGTTCCGCCGGGAGGTCTCCCCACTCCTGGAAGGTGCCGGGGACGGCGGTTTCCACCTTGTCCGTGTCCGCCCACTTCCCCTCTTTGCGTATATACGCCCGGTTGTCCCTGGCGCTCCCATATGCTTTTTCAATGTGCGCCGTGGGGAATCGGTTTTTGATGGTGGTAAAGCGGATGGGCGAAGGAGCATAGAGGAAAATGTGCGTGTGATATGTCCCCGTCGCGGCGGTTTCGTCAGCCATGCAGTAATAGGCCGGGGCGAATTTCTGTAGGATTTTTGTGATGGCGCTGTGGTCAAGTCCGGCATCCAATGGGTTGTTGATGACCAGCGCCCATTTGCGGGATTGCGTATTGTTGCCCATGCTGGCCTCCTGTTCTTTTGCTACATAATACATGGTTGCCATAAGGGTAATACTAACCCTTATGGCAACGGGCGGCGCTGGCGCTGCCGCCGGGGGACACTTCCCTAAGGGGAACTGTCTTTTCCCCGGTGGCCTCCCCAGCGCCGCCCAATCCGTCAGCTCTTGGCGTTCACCAAATGAATGCCCGTGGCCTTAGCGCCCACCTGGGGCTGGCCCTGGGCCCAGTAGATGAACACCTCCAGGTTGTCGAAGCGCACCTCCACATAGCCCTCCGGGGCTTCCATCTGCCGCTCCCCGTCAATGCGGACATTGATTTTGTCCAGCCCCTTTTCGGGCATGGCAACGGCATAGCGGTAGCCGAGGATGGTATCAGTCCGGCGGTTGTCCTTGTACTCATAGGCCGGGGCCACGTCCACCAGCCACAGCTTGCTCCCCAGGCTCCGGGGGTCAATCATCAGGTCTGTAATTTTCATACTGTAAATTCCTCCTATTGATTTTGGGGGCGGCGGCTGGCCTGTCCTCCGCCCGGTTGTTTTTCCCACAAGTCCTTGTGTGCCTTTATCATATAACAGAGGACAGCCCAAAAATTTCACCAGTGAAATTTGGGCAAAAAAATTTTACCGCCGCCCCATTGCTGCCTGGGACGGCGGTTTCCTGTTATTCCTCGTTATCATTCCCCAACAGGGGAAATTCTTTTTCAGCCAACCGATGGTTCACCCTGAAAACGCCCCCATCACCCCTGCATAATGCCTTGTCGATCTCGTAAAGTTCGGGCCATGCGAGATACCGCATTTCATCCCGTTCTTTTGGTTTCTTTTTAAGGCCAAGGGCCAACTGGTTGATATCCTGTTCGGTCAGCCGTACAGTTCCACCCCGCAAAATCCGGCTTACCCTGGCTTCTGACATTCCGCTTCGGATTGCCAGCTCCTTTTGGGTCATTTTGTGACTTTGGAGGCTCTCCTTTATCAGCCTTGCCAGGGCTGATACATCATTTTGCTTACAACCGGGGCTTTGCTTCGGCTTTCCAGAAGCCAAAGCAGTTCCTCCCGGTTATAATTTTATCTGGGCCTTTTGCCGGAGGTGGTGCGCTGAATCATGCTATGCAGTGTCCTATGCCTGGAAAATCTGCTCTCATAGTCCATAACAGCCACCCCCTTTCGTGATACGCTGTCGGTGAATATTGTCTATCCATCTCCGGCGCAAAGCCCTATCACGAATTAGGTTTTGCGATATGGCACGGGGCCATACCTTCATCATGCTCCCGCAGATATGTGGGGTGGCAAGGGCAGCACCTTTTCCCACCTGCGGCTTGGTCTTCGGGCGTGTCACGCACGTCCATGTTTTCATTCTTCGAGCTGTGCCGTTGAGACGGCATGGTATCAATTACTTCTGCGGCGGCAACTACAAGATAACAAAATTTTCCTGTTAAATGGTAAACATTTTGTAAAGGTATTTGTTATCCTGTGTTATCCCGTCCCTTTTTTCCAGTAGCCCAGGCCGCGCCCCCTGTCAATGGTCAAGATGAACGGCACAAGCGCCGCCATTGACAGGGGGCGCGGCCTGGGCTTTTGGGGGATTAAGGGGTGTCAGCCGCAGGCTGGCTGACACCCCTGCAAACATTATGGATATAATAGGGGTTTACAAATATTCTTATTTGTGATATTCTGATTTTGACAGGAGGAATACTATATGGAACAAATCGGGAAGCGTCTGCGGGCCTTGCGGGAGGGCGTTCGGCTGACACAGGTAAACATGGCGGAAATTTTGGGCGTTCAGCAATCCCGAATAAACCGCTATGAAACGGGTTACTCCACCCCCTCCCCGGAAATCTTCGTCAAATACGCTGATTATTTTGATGTGTCGATGGACTATCTCTATTGCCGCACCGACGAGCCCAGGGGCAAGCTGTACGACTACCAGCCCCAGGTGCTCAGAGAGAAAACCGAGCAAAACCGGGAAATGCGGGAGTTTATCGAAATGTGCTTCGACCCGCAAGCACCAGTGAACAAAAGGCTGAAAGAGGCTTTGCTTCGATTGATGACAGAGGGGGTGAACGAGGAATGAAAGCCGTGATTTACGCCCGGTATTCCAGCGACAACCAGCGGGAGGAATCCATAGAGGGACAGCTTCGGGAGTGTACGGCCTATTGTGCGAAAAATGATATTACCATTCTGCGAACCTACATTGACCGGGCCTTGTCCGCCAAGACCGACAACCGCCCGGACTTCCAGCGCATGGTGAAGGACAGCGCCAAGGGCCTGTTTGATGCGGTCATCGTCTGGAAGTTAGACCGCTTCGCCCGGAACCGCTACGACAGCGCCCACTACAAGGCCCAGCTTCGCAAATATGGCGTGAAAGTGTTATCCGCCACAGAGAACATTTCCGAGGGGCCGGAGGGTATTATCCTGGAATCCATGCTGGAAGGGATGGCGGAATACTATTCCGCCGAGTTGTCCGAGAAGGTCATCCGGGGGCATACGGAGAACGCTTTGAAATGCAAATACAACGGCGGCACCCCCACTTTTGGTTATACCATCGACAGCGATATGCACTATCAAATCGACCCGCGCACCGCCCCCGTGGTGCTGGAAATCTTCACCCGCTATGACAACGGCGCGACCATGAAGGAGATACGGGATTATCTCAACGACACAGGCGTTACCACCGTTCGCGGCAGAACGATTGACCTTAATTTTGTTGCGGCGATCCTCCACAACCGAAAATTCCTTGGCGAATACAAATACCGGGATATCGTTGTTCCGAATGGCATTCCAACTATCATCCCCCAAGACCTGTTTGAGTGGGTACAGCAAAGGCTGGCAAAAAACCGAAAAGCCCCAGCCCGTCATAAGGCCGAGGACGATTATCTGTTGACAACCAAGCTGTTTTGCGGCACCTGCGGGGCTATGATGGTGGGCGAGAGCGGCACCAGCTCCACCGAGAAAAAATATCACTATTACCGCTGTGTGAACACCAAAAAGCACCGAACCTGCAACGCCAAGCACAAGAGCATCCGGAAGGCTCCCATTGAAAACGCCGTTGTCCGCTCTGTCATGGCGAGGGTAATGGATGACAGCTTCGTGGAATACATAGCCGACACTGTGATGGACATTCAAGGCCGGGAGAGCAGCGTACTCCCTGCCCTGCGTAAGCAGTTGGAGGAAACGGAGCGGGGCATTACAAATATGCTCAACGCTATCCAGATGGGGATTGTAAACGCCTCCACCAAGCAAAGGCTTGACGAGTTGGAGGACAGGAAAAAGGATATTGAAATGCAAATCATCCAGGAGGAAATGAAACACCCCATACTGACCCGCGAGGACGTTGTTTACTGGATTTGCCGTTTCCGTACCCTGGACGTGTCCAAACTGGAAGAACGCCGGAGGCTCATTGACAGCTTCGTAAATTCGGTGACAATTTTTGACGACCACATTTTGATTACCTTTAACTACAAAGAAGGCTCGGAACGGGTCACTTTTGAGGATATAAAAAGTTCGGATTTGAAATCGGTCGGGGGACCAACCGAAGAAACCTGTTTTTTGACTATGTCAAAAGGCAGGTTCCTTCCTTTTTCTGGGGGAATTATTGGCTCAAACCAGTATATGTCATCATTTTTATTTTAAATTCCAAAACCCAAAACGAGCTATCTAAACCTACTTATACGTGCTATTTTAGTCCAAAAACATACATATGGGTAACATTAAAAAGGAGATGCTTTCCATGTCACTTCCGTATGGATTCGTATTAGCCCCTGATGACAGCATCGTCATCTACCAGGAAAAAGCGTCTGTTGTTTGCAGGATCTATCAGCAGTACCTCTCCGGCATGAGCCTGAAAGGTATCGCTGATTTTCTTTTTGCTCAAGGTATCCCATCGCCAAGGGGCAAAGCCAAGTGGGCACAGGCCGTGCTCAGCGATCTGCTTTTCCCATAAAAGTATATCGGTCCAATCGTTAGCAACATTAAAGAAAACATTTTGTCCCAAACATAAAACGTTTTCTTTTGACCAAGAGAACTACTTTGATAGAGCGGGTTATTTGCCCCTAAGTGTGTTTCTAATTTGTACTCCTTCCCATTAATGAACACCGTTCTCGTTTCAAGATTATGATGTACAATCATGACCATGGGTTTCTTTTCCGATTGTGTATTTTCCTTCATTAGAGTCTCAATTGCATATAGTTGCTCAGAATCTACAGTTTCCATTACGCGGCCTCGAATAAATTGTTGTCTTGATGCCCAGGCAACAATTCATAGAGAAAAGCGAAATGAAAAAGCAAAGAAGCGAGTTAATGTATGCGCTAAAAGCTAAACCCCATAAAAAGGTTTCTGCGACAAACAATAAAGTAGGTGTACTTCATATGGTGTGTCGCTGCAAAGGAGGACACACTATGGACGACTACATGAAGGCACTGGAGTAGCGGTTCAACTCCAAACCAAGCTGTGAGCAGCGCCAGCAGCTCGAAGCCAAACGCCAGGAGGTCGCCGCCCTGCTGGACAAGCCGGGGAGAAAGAAGTTGCTCCGGCTGGTGGATGCCCACACCATGGCCCAGGAGGAAATGGCGTTCAACGGCGTTGCCTCTGGCTTTCGCCTCGCCTAGGGAATCGCAACGGAACTCAGTGCACATAGCGGCTACTACCACGATCAGGAACAGATCGCCCGACTCCGGGAAAGGGGCGATCCAGATGGCTAAAAAGCGAGCCAACGGCGAAGGAAACATCCGCAAACGGAAAGACGGCCGCTGGGAGGGCCGTTACACGGCGGGCCATGACCCGGAAACCGGCAAAGCAATCTACAAGAACGTTCTGGCGAAAACGCAGAAGGAGTGCAAAGAGAAGCTAGCGGCGGCATTGGAGCAGGCTGGGAAAATCGACGCCAGCAAAACCGGCCAATTCACGGTGGGGCAGTGGGCGGAAACCTGGTTCGAGAACTACGCTAAGCCCTCTATCCGGGAGACCACTGCCGCCTATTACAAGAACTACATTGACAAGCACATCGTCCCAAATATCGGAAAAATCAAACTCAGTAAGCTCACCACCCTGGATCTCCAAAAGTTCTACAACAAGGCCAAGACCAAGGGCCGGGCCAAGCGGTACGAGGGCATGAAAGACCTGAGCCTCAGCAACAAGACAATCCGCGGTCTCCACGCCATGCTCCGCCAGTGTCTCGACCAAGCGGTGCAGGAGCGGCTGATTCCCTACAACTCCGCCGCCGGGTGCAAACTCCCGCCGAAGGAAAAGAAGGAAATGCACACCCTTCCAGCGGAGAAAATCAGCGCCTACCTCGCTGCCGCAAAAGAACACGGCGTCCTCCCCATGTTCTACCTGGAGCTGACCACAGGCATCCGCCAGGGCGAGCTGGTAGCCCTCCTCTGGGATGACCTTGACCTGGAAAACCGGACGCTGAGCATCTCCGAGTCCGCAGGACGGATCAACGGAGAGATGAAGGTGACCCAGCCCAAGACCGCCAACTCGGTGCGGACGATCTATCTGCCGCAGGAAACCATCGACCTGCTGATCCAGGAACACGCCAAGCATCCGACCAATCCAATTATGTTCCCCTCCCCGGTGACAGGCAAGCTCTACGGCCCGGACTGCATCGGTCGGCTGCACAAAAACCTGCTGAAAAAGGCAGGAATCACGGATAATATCCCTTTCCACGGACTCCGGCACACCTTCGCAACCTTGGCGATACAGCAGGGTGTGGATGCCAAAACGGTGTCCAGCATCCTGGGCCACTACAGCGCCGGGTTTACCCTGGACACGTACACCCATGTCACCAACGAGATGCAGAAGGACGCCGCCCAGCGGATGGGCAGCTTCATGGCCCAGGCGATGTAAAACAACGAAAAAATCACAGAAAAAGCCAGGGAGTACCGAGCCAAGCGGCCCGGTACTCCCTGGAATTTTTCCCGTATGGGTCTTGTTTGGGTCAGACACAACACAGCAAAAACAAAATCCAACAAAAAGCGATTAAATCAAATAAAAATCTCCTGATTTCGCCGAAAATCAGGAGATTTTTGGTGCAGTTAAGCAATCCAAATCCGAACCAGTCTTTCCCGCCGCAGATGTGGCTTTGAGGTCATCGAATGTAACCGTGTCCGTCCCTTCTTTGTTGTTGAAGGTAATCACCATCTTGTCATCATACAGGAAAATAGCGTTGATAAAAGTATCAATCAACATCTTCCTGTGGGCCTTCTGCCGCACGTCCAGCTTGCGGAAGCGGTGGAGCCAGAAGGTCATAAACTCGGCGCTCACCTTGGGCTTCGCCAGCTTTTCACAGGCAATGCGGGTTTCCAATTCCTCCTTTGCGACCTCCAATTCTTCCAGCCGTCCCTTGGTGGACTTGGTAAGGATTCCCTGCTGGATGGCGTTCAACAGGTTTTGAATGGCTATGTCAGCTTCCCGCAACTGCTGTTCATACAGCGGCAAATTCACATTCTCCCTGTCCTGTAACTCCATCAGCATGGACACGATGGCCTCTATCGCTTTATCGTCCATCACCATTTTCATGGTTTCGCCCACCACCAAATCCTCTATCCATTCCTTGCGGACGGACTTCTTGTGGCACTCCGTCCGCTTCTTCTTCACGGACACACACTTGTAATAGTGGTGGGTATTCCCCGTGTGGCTGGTGCCGCTTTCGCCGCAGAGATAGGCCCCGCAGTAGCCGCAGAACAACTTGGTGGTCAGCAGGTAATCGTCCTCGGCCTTGTGGCGGGCCGGGGCCTTTTTGTTCTTCGCCAGCCGCTCCTGCACCCGGTCAAAGAGACCTTGGGGAACGATGGCGGGAATGCCCTCCGGCACCACAATGTCCCGGTAGGTGTACTCCCCGATGTAGCGGCGGTTGTTCAAAAGGTGCTGAATGCTGTTGTAGGTCAAGGGCTGGCCCCGTGTGTTCTTCACGCCCTGCCCGTTCAGATAATCCCGGATTTCCTTCATGGTAGCCCCCTCGTCATACCGCCGAAAGGCTTCCAGCACAAAGGGGGCGGTCAGCGGGTCAAGCTGAAAATACTGCTCGCTGTCAATCATATACCCGATGGGAAGGGTGCCGCCGTTGTACTTGGATTTGAGGGCGTTCTCCGTCATGCCCCGCACCACCTTCTCGGACAGGTCGGCGGAATAGTATTCGGCGTACCCCTCCAACACGCTCTCCAAAATGATGCCCTCGGCCCCATCGGAAATGACCTCGGTGGCGGACACCACCTTCACCCCGTTCTTTTTCAGCGTGGCCTTGTAGCGGGCGCTGTCGTAGCGGTTCCGGGCGAACCTGTCCAGCTTCCAGACAATCACCATGTCAAAGAGCCGCTTGCCGCTGTCCTTCACCATGTTCTGGAACTCCGGGCGGTTGTCGGTCTTGGCGGAAAAGGCCCGGTCGATGTAGTGCCGCAGGACGGTAACGCCGTTCTTTTCGGCAAAGGCAGTACACTCCCGGATTTGGCCCTCTATGCTTTCCTCCCGCTGGTTGTCGCTGGAATACCGGGCGTATATCACGGCCTTCATTCCTTCACCCCCTCCAGCATTTCAATGATGGCCTTTTTCAGACGGTCATTCATGGGGGATTTGGGGTCAAAGCACATCTCCACGAATTGCTTCATGTTCTTATCTTCCTCAAGGATTCTCGGCTTGAACTCATACAGCTTGCCCTGGGGCTTCTCGGTGCGGCAGCAGAGGTAATCCATGGACACGTCAAAGTAATCCGCATACCAAATCAGCACCTTGATGGGGGCGGAGGAATACCCCGTTTCGTATCGGTTGATGGTGGCCTGGGGAATACCCGCAATCTTTCCAAACTTGGCTTGGGAGAGGCCGATCCCCTCCCGGAGCGTCCGCAGTCTGGCGCCTATCTCGCTCATGGCTCTCGCCTCCTTCATACTCTTATTGTATCACAATTTGTCGCTCCTGTCAATCCACATACTGAGTGACACGATAGATTGATTGATGGATTGATGTGGGCGGTAGGCCCTTGACCCGGCCCGCAGGCCGGAGCGGGGGTTTCCAAAGGGGGCCGCTGGCCCCCTTTGGCACACGACTTTGCGAAGCAAAGTGTAGTGTGTTATACCTGCTGGCGCGGCTGATGGGGGAAGCGGGGTGCGGCGCTTTTGCGCCCCGCTTCCCCCATCAGGAAAACGGGCGGGGTTTTTGTGAGCGGGAGCGAACAAAAAGCCTGTCCGTTTTCGGGGAGCGGCGGCAGGTATACAAGCCCCCGTCCCTCGTCCCCCGTGTCGAAACGTACATCGAAATGAGGTACGTTTCCGCCAACACCCGGCGGGAGGAACACCGCCCCTCGGCACCCAAAATCAAAGGAGGCGGGCAAGCACCCTTGGTGCTTGCCCGCCTTACCCACCACAAAGCGAACCCGGGCGGGGCCGTCAAGGTTGGCGCTGAAAGCGCCATGCACTTTAACCTTGACGGCCCCGCCCGGGTTTGCTATTGTCCAGGCAGAAATTTATCAATTTGTATCTTGTTTTGGATTCGTTGCCTTGCTTTTTATAATAATGATAACAGCATAGCAAAGCAGAATTGCAAATTGAATGCTCCCTAAAACGATATTTTCCAATACAGTCCCTTCGGCACTAATAAATGAGCAGAAATCATGGAGTGTATGTAATATAATACATGGCCAAATACTGTGACAGGTAATATAAATGAGTGCAAATACGACACCATATGCAAAAGCAAAGCATATTTGCAACATTGTTTCGATGATGTTCGCCCCGCCCGCAAGGTTCATAAGGTGGCACACAGCAAATAGAATGGACGATACTATAATTGCTGTTTTCTCCCCCCTTCTCAGCCACAAATTACAAATTATACCTCGAAAATAAACTTCCTCACACAAACCAATCCCAAGTGTCAAAAAAAGGTTGGCAAAGATCATTCCAGCCCCACTGTCTACATTTATCCCACAAAAAAATGGAATTAGGGCAATGACCACCAATGGAATAAAAAAATAAAGCTGTTTGATTAGATTATAATCTGTTCTGCGGAAACCAAGCAAAGAAAGCCTTTTGTATTTTATGCAACAAAAAGCGATAGTAAGCACCACGAGACCCCAAAGAATAAAGCCCCGTACAACAACGGACTTGATTCCCTCAAAACCTTTGACTACAACTACAGCGCCTTGGATAAAAAAGACCAACAGCAAAATTCCCATGGCTATTATTGTTTTGATGATTCTATCTGCCCCATCTTTTTGAATGTCCATATATGCGCCTCTTTTACGGATTTGTCTGTTGATTTATCATAGCACAATTTCCCTTCATTTGCAACACAGCAGGCACCCTCCAAAATATCTTTGAAATATAGGAACAAAAAGTATATACTTATGTCGTTAATGATTAGATAGAGATACATCGCACTCAGAAAGGAGGTTTTATCGTGTCCGTTACCTACAAATTGCCCTATGATACCCCGCTCCGCTATCTGCCCTTGGTCTACATTCTGCCCTACGATTTGCTTATGCGCTGTCCTACCCTGCGGAAGCTGCCCCGCCGAATGGGGGCGTTCAACGACCCGGAATGGCAGGAAGTCCTGGGGAGCCCGCAGTTCCGAAACGAAATCATGGACGCTATGGCGGCGCTGGTATTTCCCCACTTCGGCTTCGGCGGCTGGAAGGAGCATTACAGCGGGCATTTCCCGGCGTGGTACTTGTCCTACGCCCTGTCCCTGTGGGCCAAGGGGATAGAGCGGGAGCGGGGCTGGGGCCCGCAAGCCCTGTTCAACCTGTCCCCCGACTTCGAGATACCCTTTTTTGACCCGGAGGACGTGAAAGCGTCCATTGGGTCGGTGGTGCGCCGCACCATCGAGGAACAGGGCTGGGGGCCGTTGCTGGACGTGGTGCGGGAAATGCCCTGCGCCGAGGATTTCGAGCCGTGGGACACCAATGTGCGGAAGGACTTTCTCCGCAAATGGTATCACACCCGCGCCAAAAAGGTCAAGACCGTTTCGCTGGAGGAGTGTATGGAGGACGAGGACAGCGGCATACACGCTGTGGCAGACCCGGCGGCGGGGGACTTCACCGAGCAGGTGGCGGGGGAGGACTTCTGCCAGCGGTTCAAGGCCACCCTGTCCCCAAAGGATATGGCGATTCTGGAGCTTCGGGTGGAGGGCTACGGCTATCAGGAGATAGCGGACAAGCTGGGGTACAAGACCCACAGCGCGGCTGTCAAGCGGATGGAGGCCATCAAACGGCGGTTCATCCGCTACGAGGAAGAAGCAGGGCGGTAAGGCCACGCAAGCCGGGAGCGGCGGGCGTGGCTTTTCTGCGCCCAAACATGAACAAAAAGGAGGTAGAATGGCACAGCACGCAATTTTGAGATTTGAAAAACGCAAGGCGGGGCCAGCCGGGGCGCTGGAAGCCCACCACGAGCGCACCAAGGGGCAGTACGCCAGCAACCCGGACATTGACACCGACAGGAGCCGGGACAATTTTCACATTATCCGGCCCACGCAGAAGTATCGCCGGGAGATCGACAGCCGGATCAAGGCGGCGGGGTGCCGCACCCGGAAGGACAGCACCATGTTTGTGGACACGCTCATCACTGCCAGCCCGGACTTTTTCACAGGCAGGAGCAGACGGGAGGTGCAAGCCTACTTCACCGAGGCGGCGGCGTTCATGGAGCGGAAGGTGGGCCGGGGCAATATCTTCTCCGCCGTGGTTCACATGGACGAGAAAACGCCCCACCTGCACCTGTGCTTCACCCCCATCACCAGGGACGGGCGGCTGTCCGCCAAGGAGATTTTGGGCAACCGGGCGCAG
>CAJUOT010000014.1:47703-54992 GCA_910588135.1 uncultured Oscillospiraceae bacterium
CATCACCAGGGACGGGCGGCTGTCCGCCAAGGAGATTTTGGGCAACCGGGCGCAGTTGTCCCGCTGGCAGGACGAGTTTCACGCCCACATGAACCGGGCGTTCCCCGGCCTCCAACGAGGCGAGAGCGCCCTTGTCACCAAACGCAAGCATATCCCCACCTGGCTGTTCAAGCAGTCTATCGACCTCACCTGCCAGCAGAGGGCCATCGAAAAGGCCATTTCTGAAATCGGGGTGCTGAACGCCGGGAAGAAGCGGGACGAGGTGCTGGAACTGGTGGGGCCGTACTTCGCCCGGCTGGAACAGCACCTGGGGCAAATGCAGAAGTACCAGGCCACCATCGACTATCTGACCCAGGAGAACCAGGGCTTGCAAAAACAGGTCAACAGCGAAAAGAGCATACAAAAGCAGATGGAAGTGCTCATGCTGAAAAAGGAAAACGAACAGCTTCGGCGGTTTGTGAACAGTATACCGCCGGAGATACGGCAGGCGTTGAAGGAACAGCAACAGGGTCGGCGGCCCATAGACCGCCAACGGTAAAGTGCCGTACATCAGAATTTTAATATGCTAAAGGGAGGTAGCATTTGAGCAGACGCAAAAAACTAATCAACCACACCGACATTCCACAGTACAAGATTGAGGCCATCGCCCGCTGTCTCATGCCGGATATTCTCGCCTTTTACGAGAGCGAGGAGGGCCAGCGGGAGTTTGCCGAATGGAAACAGCGGCGGGAAGTCGAGGGACAGGAGGACAACAGAGGGTAAGGACAAAAAGGGCGGGCGCACCGTGTCAACGGCTGCGCCCGCCCTTTTTGCGTTTATGGGGTCTGTTTCTTCTTCCGGGGGCCTCTCGGCTTGGAGGTGGGCTTGCGTTCCACCCCGTTTCGGAAGTGGGTGCTTTCGTATCGGTCAAAGAAAACCAATAATCCGAACCCATTTCCTATCGGAAAAAGGTTCGGATTATATGGGTTTGGTGCGCGAGGCGGGAGTCGAACCCGCACGCCCTTGCGAGCACTGGCACCTGAAGCCAGCGAGTCTACCAATTCCACCACTCGCGCGTCATGGTGTGCCACCGCTTGGCACGTGAATGATATTACCACAGCCGAAGCCTGTTGTCAACAGTTTTTTCGCTGCGTTTTGCAGAAATTGAGGGATTGCCATTTGAGCGCGGATATCTTATAATGTTCCCATTGAGGTGAATCCCATGAATTTGAAAGCCATGCTGGCCGCCCTGCGGGGCGTGACAGCTTATAAAGATTTGCTCGCCCAGCCGGTGATGAAGCGGGCAATGGAGCTTCTCTCCTGCTTCGCCCATGGGGACGGCCTGGGCGGACTGGAGGCGTACACCGGGCTGTTTTACCAATTGCGGCTGGAGGGACAGCCCGGCCTGGGCCACTGGCTGGGGGAAGCCCTGCGCTGGTCGGAGGGTCCCTACCCCCTGCTGGCCCAGCGGGGGGATCGTGACCCCGCGCTGGAGCAGGCCGCCAAGCTGGATATTTCCGCTTTCGAACTGCTGGCCAGCGTGGACTGCGACAAATGGCTGTCCCATCTGGGCAGGCTGCTGGACAGCGACTACCAGGGGGTGCTCACCTCCCTGCCCCGGTGGCAGCGGGGGATTCCCTTTTCCTTTGATCTGCTCACCGCCGCCTACCGGGAGGAGGGCGCGGGCCAGTTTGCCCGCTACCGGGCCTTTGTGTGGGAGGGCGGGGCGCTCATCCCGGTGGAACACCCGGACTGCCCGGCCTCCGAGCAGCTTCTGGGCTACGACGGGCAGCGGGCCGAGGTGGAGCGCAACACACGCCTGCTCATGGAAGGGAAATACGTGAACAACGTGCTGCTCTACGGCGAGAGCGGCACGGGCAAGTCGGCCACGGTGAAGCACCTGCTCACCCTGCCGGGGATGGAGGAGCTGCGGCTCATTGAGGCGGACAAAGCCGACCTGGGCGGCCTGCCCGCCCTGATCCGCAGGCTGGAGGGACGGCGGCAGAAGTTCGTCGTATTCATCGACGACCTCACCTTCGACCGGGATGACCCTACATATTCCGTACTGAAAACCATTCTGGAGGGAGGCGTGGAGCGCCGGCCCCAGAATGTGGCGGTGTACGCCACCTCCAACCGCCGCCATCTGGTGCGCCAGACTATCTCTGAGCGGGCAGGAGACGAGATGGACCGGTCCGAGACCATCCGGGAAAAGACCTCCCTGGCCGACCGCTTTGGACTGCGGGTGCTGTTCCAAGGGCTGAGCAAAGCGGAATTTCTCGCGCTGGTGGATATGCTGGCGGATCAGCACGGCGTTAAATTGGAGCGGGAGGAGCTCCACGCCCGGGCGGTTGCCTGGGAGCGGTTCCACGGGGCCCAGACCCCGCGCACTGCGTTACAATTCATCCTGTCGCTGTGAGGCGGGGCCGGTCCGGCCCTCCTCCACGCGTGGGAAATAGAACAATCCAGGAGGAACTTGTTTGAAGAAGCAGAAGCAATCGGTGACTGTGCGCTGACCGGGAGGTTTGCGTCACAATAGATCGCCCAAACCTCCCAAAAGGGCATGACAAATGACTTTTAGGAGGATTATCCCTTGAACCGAGAGAACAAACGCAAGCAGTACGAAAAAGGTTATTACAAGACCCATCCCTGCCGCGACACCTTCACCTGCAAGGTGTGCGGCTGGCCGGTAGCCCCGGCGGGCGCCGGCACCGAACACCGCAACCACTGTCCCAACTGCCTATCCAGCCTCCATCTGGACATTGAGCCCGGAGACCGGGCCTCTGACTGCGGCGGCATTATGGAGCCCATCGCGGTGTGGGTGCGCAAAAATGGCGAGTGGGCAGTGATCCACCGCTGCCGCCGGTGCGGCGCGCTGTCCTCCAACCGGGTAGCGGCGGACGACAACCCCAGAAAACTGGTGTCCATCGCCATGAAGCCGGTGGCCTTCCCGCCCTTCCCCATGGAGCGGCTGGAGGAGCTGGCGGGGGATTCGTAACAGAAGGTAAGGCCCCCGGCGTATGCCGGGGGCCTTGCTCAGCTCTCCTGTTTATAATCCCCCTCATACCGCTTGATGCCGCGGCTGTTCTCCACCGGCCCCCACTCCGGGAGCGGGAGCCTCTGCATGGCCCCGAACACATAGTCCTTCAGCTTGGGGTAGTCCTTGGACAGCCGGGCCACCAGCTCCTTCACCTCCTGCCGCCGGGTGTTGCCGTCGGCGGGGCAGGGGTTGTGTACCACGGGGAGATTGTACCGTGCCGCCGCGTTGCGCAGCGTCCCCTCCCCGCAGTAGAGCAGGGGGCGAATTTGCGTAATCCCTGTGCGGTCCAGGTAGGTCACCGGCTGGAAGCAGGACAGCCGCCCCTCGTAGAACAGGGAGAGGAAAAAGGTCTCCACCGCGTCGTCGAAGTGGTGGCCCAGGGCCACCTTGGAAATGCCCAGCTCTTTCAGGGCATTGTGCATGGCCCCCCGGCGCATTTTTGCACACATGGAGCAGGGATTCTTTTCCTTGCGTACATCGAAGATGACGCGGA
Source organism: uncultured Oscillospiraceae bacterium (assembly GCA_910588135.1). GTDB lineage: Bacteria > Bacillota > Clostridia > Oscillospirales > Oscillospiraceae > Enterenecus. The sequence continues at coordinate 51,213 of CAJUOT010000014.1, forward strand.
AAATCTCCGTCTGGACTAAATGGTACTCCACCCCCAGCTCCCCGCACAGCGCCGCCACCGGGGAGAAGTCCATCCCCTCCGCCCCGGGGTGGACCGTGACGGCGTGGAGCTCAAAGGAGGCGGGGTAGAACTCCTTTAATTGGGCCATGGCGTACAGCAGCGCCAGCGAGTCCTTTCCGCCGGACACCCCTACGGCAATCCTGTCCCCGGGCTGAATCATATGGTAGTCCTCCACACACCGGCGCATATGGGATAAAATAAGCCGCATGGCAGCGCTCCCCCTTCCAAGAAAAGAAAAATATCAAGACGAGAAAACAAAAGCATTTAATAGAATACCGCCGATATCAAGAGCATTTCAAAAATATTTTGAAAAATCCCCGCAATCTGGTTGACACCGGCGCTTTTCCGCATTATAATACACCATGCTCTCTGATGTAAAGGAGAGTTTTCCCATGCTTCATACAAATTTGAGATAAATGGAGGAAACCAGAATGTCCACCTTTATGGCAAACAAGGCCAACATTCAGCGCAAGTGGTACGTGCTGGACGCCGCCGGCAAGCCCCTGGGCAAGACCGCCGTCGCCGCCGCCACCATCCTGCGGGGCAAGCACAAGCCCGAGTACACCCCCCACGCCGACTGCGGCGACTTCGTCATCGTCGTCAACGCCGACAAGGCGGTGCTCACCGGCAAAAAGCTGGAGCAGAAGTACTACCGCACCCACTCCGGCTATGTGGGCGGCCTCAAGGAGACCAAGTACCGTCTGCTGATGCAGAACAAGCCCGAGCTGGCCGTCCGGCTGGCGGTGCGCGGCATGATGCCCCGCAATATCGTCACCAAGGACTCCCTCACCCGGCTGAAGATTTACCGCGGCGACAGCCACCCCCACGCCGCCCAGAAGCCCGAGACCTGGACCGTGGAATAAGGAGGTAACAGATCATGTACAAGAGCAAGAAGCCTTATCACTATGGCACCGGCCGCCGGAAGTCCTCCGTGGCCCGCGTCCATCTGTTCCCCAACGGCACCGGCTCCATCACCATCAACGGCCGGGACATTGAAGAGTACTTCGGCCTGGAGACCCTGAAGATGGTGGTTCGCCAGCCCCTGAACACCACCGGCGTCATCGGCAAGGTGGACATCACCGCCACCGTGACCGGCGGCGGCGTCACCGGCCAGGCCGGCGCCCTGCGCCACGGCATCTCCCGCGCCCTGCTGGAGATGGACCCCGAGTTCCGCACCGCCCTGAAGGCCGCCGGTTTCCTCACCCGCGACCCTCGTATGAAGGAGCGCAAGAAGTACGGCCTCAAGGCCGCCCGCCGCGCGCCCCAGTTCAGCAAGCGCTGATTTCATATCCGAAACGCTCAAAAACCCCGGAACCGCGATGGTTCCGGGGTTTTTCTATGCGGAAAGGTCTGGCAGAGCGGAGGCAAAAGCAGCAAGGACAATTGCTAAATGCTCTGCACCCATCTTTGCGGCCCACATCTGAATATTTCCGCTATTGGTACAGCCCCTGAATGTGAACTTTTTATAAACTACTGGAGTAGTGTTGACAAAGCCACACGACTGTGATAGTGTATGGAATGTAAACTATTGCAATAGTTTGAAAGGAAGTGATGGAAATGGCCGTCAAGCTCTTTGACTCGGAGCTGAAAGTCATGGACGTGCTGTGGAAAGAAGGGGATATGCCGGCAAAGCAGATTTCAGACATACTCAAAGAGACCACCGGCTGGAACATGAACACCACCTACACCGTCATCAAGAAGTGCATCACCAAAGGCGCCATTGAGCGCAGGGAGCCGAACTTTCTGTGCCACGCCCTGATTGCCAGGGATGTGGTGCAGGCGGCGGAAACCGAGGAACTGCTTCACAAGCTGTTCGACAGCTCCCCTGACCTGCTCTTTGCCTCCCTGCTGGGCCATCAGAAGCTGTCAAAGGCCCAGATCGACAACCTGCGGCGCATGGTTTCGGAGCTGCAAGCCCAGGAGGAAAGCGAATGAGCCTTGTTCAAATGACCCTGTCCGGTGGAGTGTTTATCTTGTTCATCGTGGTGGTTCGGGCTCTGGCCCTCCACCGCCTGCCCAAAGGGGCGTTTCTGGCCCTGTGGGAGATGGCGGCGCTGCGGCTGCTCCTGCCGTTCACCATTCCCCTGCCGTTCAGCCTGTTTGCTCCCGCAAAGCATCTGCCGGTGGTGGGTGAGTATCTGTCACCGGGCGGGGCAGCAGTCCCAGGGACGCCCGCTGTGGGAATACCTTCTGACATACAGGTTCCGACTGGCACAGCTCCCGGCGTGGGTTTGCCTGTGGTCTGGCTGGCTGGTGCGGCACTGATGGCGGCATATTTTACAGTGTTCTATGTGCGGGCCAGAAGACAGTTCCGCTGTTCCAGCCCGGACAATACCCCCGCTGTCCGGCGCTGGCTGACGGGCCAAAGGCTGCACAGACCGTTAGAGGTACGGCAGTCCGCCCTGGTGTCCTCGCCGCTGACCTATGGTGTCCTGCGCCCGGTGATCCTGCTCCCGGAGGACATGGAACGGGACGATGAAACCGCCCTGACCTGTATCCTCACCCATGAGTATATTCACATACGGCGCTTTGACAGCGTGGTGAAGCTGGTATTTGCCGCTGTGCTGTGCGTCCACTGGTTCAGCCCTTTGGCCTGGGTGATGTATGTCCTGGCCAACCGGGACTTGGAGCTGTCCTGCGACGAACGGGTGATGGATACCTTGGGCGGCAGGGAGAAAGCCTCCTATGCGCTGACCCTGATTAACATGGAGGAAGCCCGGAGCCGGTGCTTCTCACTTTACAACCATTTTAGCAAACTCGCAATTGAAGAAAGGATCGAAGCCATTATGAAATATAAGAAAGCGTCTATTCTGGCGCTGGCCTTGGCCGTTGCCCTGGTGGTTGGGGCGACTACCGCATTCGCGGCGTCTGCGGCCCCGTCTTCTCAGGAGGATCTGGATCGGAAGCTGAACGCGGAAACCACGGTTGACGACGGCAGCCTGATGTCTTACGTGAATCCCAAGGATGGAAAGACCTACTACAGCTTTGACGGCGGAAAAACTTTTGAGGCTATGACGGACGAGGAGTTCGCGCGGCGCTTCCCCACTCCCGTGGTGGAGTGGTGGACCTACGAGGAGTACGCCGCATGGCTGGAGAACGAGAAAAAAGAGCTCCAGGCCATGCTGGGCGAGAAGGGCTGGACCGGAGGCCGGGGCGAGTTCGTCTGGACCCAGGAAATCATCGACGAAACCATCGCCATGTATGAGGGCATCCTCCAGGAGATTAAGGAGGGCAAACTCTACTCCAAGTCTGTGGATGGCGACACCGACAGTCTGCTGATCTCCGGCGGCGCCGGCAGCGTCTTTGTCAAGGAAGAGGACGGCAAGCTTGTAAAGCTCGCCCCGGATCAGGTTCAGGTTTCCACCTTTGTTTTCGACGGCTCCACACCGCTGGAGGGGGAGACCTGCATCGTGGACAAGGCTGGCGTGCCGCTGGACGACTGGGACGTGGCCCGCGCCCCCCAGTACACCGAGGAAGAGTGGCAGCAGATCATCTCCGACATTGAGAGCGGCAAAATTCCGCCTTTCGAAATTCCGGACGATCCCAATGTTACGGTTCGTTTCGTGAATTACCCCGGCGGGAGCTGCGCGGGAAAGAGCTAATCTATCACAAATAAGGGGGCCTGGAACACACGGTTCCAGGCCCCCCTATTTGTGGTCACGCTGCCTCTCCCATTGCTAGATCGGAAGAGCGTCGTGTAGGGAAAGAGTGTAGATCTCG
>CAJUOT010000015.1 GCA_910588135.1 uncultured Oscillospiraceae bacterium
AAAAATTATGCTGACTTTTTTCATTTTAGGGCTTGACACCTATTTGCAGGTTTGCCAAGTAGCGACCCCCCGTAAAATCCCCTGCCACTATAACTTCGTTCTCTGGCAGGCCGCAGTGTAGCAGGAAGGGGTTTGTGGCAATCGGGGCTTGGTTTATTGCAAGAAAATCAGGAGGAGGCTACGGATTGGAGCCATGCGGCCTTAAGCCACACAGTCTGAGCAGAGAGATAGGGTGAAGGGATCAATTTCCCATAGCTGTGTAGAGAGGGTACAATGTCACGGCTAATGATTTCGGGTTTCTGAATAAAAACGGAGGTAAAGTAATTGAATTTTCTCGGATTCTGTAGTATGATTATTTTGGATGATTATAGGGGTGAAGTCCTGCCAACCTCTATGCACTTTAAGAAAGCCATAGAAAATTTCTGATTGGAATGCGTGGTGATACCGCATGGGCAAGAAGACAAAAGAACAGATACACACAAACATGAGCCATGTAAAAAACTCGGATACTGCTCTTGAAAATGCACTGTGTGCAGAACTCATTCGACGCGGTATCAAGTCGTTTTCAAGAAATGCTCGAACTATTATTGGGAAACCGGATATAGCCTTTTCCGCACGAAAGATTGCAATTTTTTGTGATGGCGATTTCTGGCATGGATATGATTGGGAAAATTCGCAAAACGAAATAAAAAGCAATCGCGCCTTTTGGACTGCAAAAATTGAAAAAAATATGGCTCGCGATGCGGAAGTCACTGCTATGCTAAGAGCAAATGGGTGGATTGTTCTTCGGTTTTGGGGACATCAAATCAAGAAAAACCTTTCTGAATGTGCAGATGCTATTGAGGCCAGATTGCATGAGTTTCCCAGACAACCATACAGAACAATCGATTTGTGCGCTGGGATTGGGGGCATCCGCAAGGCATTTGAGATGACCGGATCGTTTCAAAATGTTGTATCAGCTGAAATTGATAAGTATGCCTGCCAGACATATGAGCATTTGTTCGGGGAAAATCCTTATAACAACTTAACCTCAGAGGATTTCAAAAGCCAATTAGAAGGAATTTCATATGACATTCTCTTAGCGGGTTTCCCCTGTCAAACATTTAGCAGAGTGGGACTTGAAGAAGGTTTTGAAAACGAGGAAAAAGGTCAGATTTTTTTTCACATTGCAGATATTATCGGTCGTTCGCGTCCATGTGCTTTTTTCCTTGAAAATGTAGGACACCTTGTTACCCATGATAAAGGCAGAACTATTAAAACAATACTTGATACATTAGTGCTTGACCTTAATTATCATGTAATCGGAGTCCGCATAGGTGAAGACGGCTCCTTAGTGTATTCACCGAAAGAGTTTGTCCGAAATTCACGAGAATTTGGGGTTCCACAAAATCGTCCACGAACATACATTATAGGTTTTGACAAAGAGCGTTTTCCTCAAAGCTTTTTTTCAAAGCTACCGGATACTTTGCCTACACAAGGAACAGCCGTTTTGTATGAAGACATTAATGCAATGCTCGATCATAATGTTCCGCCCAAGTATTATATGGCATCAGGATATTTGGATACTCTAATCAAGCACAGAGACCGCCAAGAAAAAAGGGGATACGGATTTGGCTACCGTGTTTTGAACGAAGAAGGAATAGAGCATCCCATCGCGAATACATTGCTTGCAACAGGAGGTTCCGGACGCGAACGCAATCTGGTCTATGATCCAATAGACGGAATTGCGGGTATGCAGATTGTAGGTAAAAAGACACCGCTCAATGATAAGGGTATTCGGGTGATGACTCCGGAAGAATGGGGAAAATTACAGGGATTTGTAAACTACGCATTTATTGACGAAAACGGTATAGACAGATTTTCTTTTCCTGACAGCATACCAAATGTACAGAAATATAAGCAGTTTGGAAATTCTGTTACAATTCCTGCCGTTAAGGTAATGGCCGAATTTATGGTAAAATGTCTTGCTATACTCATGCCCACCGAGTCGGATAAAATCGTTGCACTTGCGGCATCCAAAGAATACATAACAAAGCAGGATGTCGTAGAAATATTGGGCTCCACAAAGAATCATGCTACTTATCTACTTAGAAATTTGGTCATAAAAGAAAAATTGGAACTCATTACACACGGAAGATATTCCCGATATAAACTGGTACAGCAAATAAATCGGTAGAGACATTTCTATTGAGTTTTGAGAATGGGGGTAAGGCTATGCCGGAAAATGCGTTGAGTATGTTGCTCGAAAAATGTGACATATACTATGGTGACGCCTTAATCTCCAAAGAGGACATTTTAAGACAGTATGCCAAGTTTTTTACCGATTCCCTTTTAGCACAGGATCGAAGCATCAGTTTTGCTTTGCATACTGGTTCTATTTGCTTCGATATCATTTCTGTGGTTGCCGCCAGTATCGGTGTACTTACTTATAACTTAAACACTAATGACAATATTTTGGCCGCACTCAATATTGGCGACATGGTTATGTTCAGAAACGAGCGTTATCGCTGGAAAGGTACAACAACTATAGGGGAAGAACTTTATATCGTTCTTGAGCAGGATGGTCGGGGTAAAAATGGACCTTCTCAACTCAGCATACCTTATGAGCGAAATAAACATACTGTCAAGCCGTATTACGGAACATCATCGAAGACAGACGGGCGAGGAGTACGCCGCAGGAAAACAAATCGAGAAGATTTTTTCTCATGCGTGTATGACATCTCCATATCTGATGTTCCGGTAGAAATCGATTCCTCGGTCGTAGTTGTGGCAGATCGAACCGAGTTTTCTGATATTTGTCGAAATCTTCGCATTGTATATGGAGAAGGAAAGCAGATTGGCCTTCTGGATATTATCCCTGTGTCGTACTATACAGCTAACGGATCAGCTTTTCAATTTGGCACCAACCCAACGAAAGCGGAAGCAGTATTAAAAGTAGCTGGAAAGATTGAAACGGCGAGAGATTTAGTTTTGGACAGAACCGGAAAGAAAGTTGTCGGACTTCTTATTTCAGGTATTGCTTCAATGGCTGATAACGGGACGGAATTAGCAGATTTGCTTCGGAGAAAGTCGCTGCATTTTGTTCATATCACTTCTCCGATGCGGGCGGAACTATGTGAGAATATTCTCAAGTTGTATAGTGACTCATCTATTTTCGCTTGTACAAAAGAGTTCCTTTCTCAAAGTGTCACACGGAAAATATCTTATAATGCATTGACGGACGAGTTATATCGTCAGGTAGCAAATGTACTACACAATGAAGTCATAGCTGTTAATATTGGTGGTGGCATGGGCTGGGATAATTATAAACAGCTAAAAAGCAAATTGATTTTGTTAAAACAATCTAATTGGGCAAATGACAGAAAAGACGAGTTTATTTTGTCCGCATATACGTTACTGAATATATTCACTACGGCTCCGTTTTCCATGGATTGTCTGGAAGAAACGATTCGTTCCGGAGGAATACATTCTGCCGTTGTTTCACCATCAACACGAATTCAAAGTCTACGGGAAATTTCCAGTATGGCTGGTTCAATGAAGGAAATATGCGAACAGATTGTTGATGATTTAGAATTACAATACATTAATTTGAAAACCGAATCACCGAAATGTGACTCTATGCATCAGCGCATTGAAATGCATAAAGGGTCAAATATGGCGATAGTATTGCCGAAAGCATACTATGCCGACGTGATTGCGAATATGCCCTGGTTCAGCAATTTATCGGGGCCACAGCCTATACTAACGACGATAAATAGGTTTAATATTGCAGATGAATATGACTATATTCTGGTTATAGGAGATATAGGAAGCAAGAGGTTCAATGCACTCCAATGCTATTCGGCGAAAATAATTGATGTCCTTCTATATGACTGTGAAGGGAAAACATTTAGGCACAGGAAGTATAGGGCAGAAAAATTATCTCGTCAGTTGAATCGTCGTATTGGCGCACAAAAAGGCGGGGTATGCGAAGAGGAAACACAAGACAAGGATGTTGAGAGTCCAGAAGAAATCGACATGATTATATCTGAAACCTCTGACCTTGATCAATATATTGAAAACATCGCCTCATTTGATATTAAAAAACTGGTTTCAACTGCTATGGATGGGAGCGCCAGAGATGCGGTATCTGAGGTACGCTATGTTGGTGTTTTTACTACAGGTGAGCGAATACTGTTTTCTAAGTTCTACGGTCCTATTGTGTTTGACGCTAATGCCGGAACTGTAACCGAAACTTCGGTAGATAAATTATCGCCTGGAGATTTACTTGTTTTTACAAAAAGGAATGACTATACCCATAATATCGTTGATTACATATACGATCAACTGATTTCCTTACATCGCTTTGACGAACAAATTATTGATGCCACAGAAAAAGCATTTTACTGGAAAGAGGCCTTACGCGAATACAAAGAAAAGAAAGGATATAACTTTCAAATGCTTGCGCGGAAGCTGAGAGAGTACGGCAGTTCTCTTACTCCGATGACGATACGGCAGTGGCTTACCGAAGACGGTCATATTGTAGGTCCGAGAGATGAGAAGACTTTTGAACAGATTGCAAATATGACACAAGATCCATATCTTATAAAGAATCCCCACAGCTACTATGAAGGCTGCCGTATTGTTCGCCATGAACGTAGGGAGATATTGGGCCTTATTGCAAAAGCAATCAATGACAAACTTAGCGGACATATCCCTACTGCCGGAAGCATTTTTGAAGTTGTCTATGACAATGTGGAAAATCTCTCCGAAATCATGGAAATAGACGATATTTTGTGTTTGGATGAGATTATGAATGTACCGATCAATCTTGTAAATAGACCAATTAGTGAGTCGGAGGGTTAGTCATGACAGAAAATGAACTTAGACATCAACTAATTAGTGCCAGAGACGAATATATACAAACCATCAAATCCGAAATAATGGGACCCGGCTCCGAATTTTCCGTTCAGGATGCCGAACACGAATTGATCTCGGCAAGACCGGATAGCCGTTATTCTGTCGGAATACTGTTTCCGCAAGGAAACCAGGTCAATCAGGACAATGAGGAAACACTTCCGGTTTCTTCGTCAGATGAGGGTGCAGAAGATTCGGTTGCACCGGAAGATGCACCGGATGCTTCCAAAGAGCAGCCTCAAGAGAAAGCCGGTAATTCACATACATATGAGGCAGACGAGACGGCTAATGAAAATCTGGACGAAGAAATCGGAATGGCATCGCAATATATGCAATCTTCTATGGGAATTACGTTTCTTGTTAAAGGCGATGCTTCCCATGTATTCGGCAGTGTTAAATTTGCAACATACCGAGCAGCAAAAGTCACTGACTGTGTAATTCCGTACTTCCCGAAAGACCCCGATACCTACACTCTTCCACCTGAACTTGGGCATAAAATGGTCTACGACAAAGAACTGCGGTGTATCAAGCTTGTGTCGCAAATTACCCTTAAAGAAGCTCGGGAAATCTTTGAGCATGATACTATTCCGGAAACTGAATTCTTTGCGCTGAAGCAAATAACATATAGGTTTGCCGACTATTGTCGCACAGGGTATGTTCGTGAACCGCATGAAATTGAATCCTTCGAGTTGGACTTTACCCAAGGTGACTATGTAGAGGACGAACGGAACGAAAATCTTGACCATACCACGGCTAAGATTGTTGCCTTAAGGACTCGGATGGGTGACAATGTTTGGTCCATAACCGTTATGCTCGTAAATGCATTGGAAGAATCGCCTGCCAAACCGTACCACTGCATTTTTCAATCCAAGATAACAATTAGCACCAAAAACAATAACTTTGTGTTCATCGAGAGTAATCCCAATACGGATATGAATTCGATGGATGAGGAGGAGCAGTCTCTCGCCTTGCTATATCGGCATAAAAAGATATACGGAACAGGGCTTGGGACTTCCGTTGACTGGGAGATTGATGGCAACGGACACGGTAGCATTTGGAGCGAATTTTTCCCTGTGCGAGAAATCCCCGCAATGAATTTTTCGTTGCCTGAAAATACTCGCCTTACCGATCGTGAACTGTCTATGAAATATTTGTCCGACTTAAGCGATGCCTCGAAGGACCAACGGCTGTGTTCTATGGCTGCGCTGGTTGATTTATATAAAAGCTGGGTAGACAATATTTCTCAAATTGCTAAAGAATTAGACCCCAAATACCAAGCGGCTGCTACGCGAAACATTAACGACTGCCGGCGTGCGTATGAGCGTATGTATTCCGGGATTGAGACGTTAAAAACTAACGAAAAAGCCTACAATGCGTTTTTGCTTGCCAACAGAGCCATGTTTATGCAACGGGTACATTTGAAAATGCAGGCCGATATGTCGAATGAGGATAGATATGACGATGATGAAGAAATCGCCAAGAGGCTTCTAAATCTGAACTATAGTACCGAGTCTGACGACAATACAAAATGGAGGCCGTTCCAAATAGCTTTTCTGTTGATGGATATAGATTCTATCGTCAGCGATACCTCAGATGATCGCAGTATCGTTGACTTGATTTGGTTTCCTACCGGTGGCGGTAAAACCGAAGCCTATCTGGGATTAACGGCATTCACCATTTTTTACCGCAAACTTAGCCGTCTGCAAGAAAGCGGCGGAACGGCGGTAATTATGCGCTATACGCTAAGGCTTTTGGCTGCCCAGCAGTTTACACGAGCCGCAACACTCATCTGTGCCTGCGAATATATCAGGCAGGACAGCTTTAGCAAAAAGCATAAATATCCGGCCTACGCTTTGGGAAACGAGCCCATTACTATAGGCCTCTGGATAGGCGGCGCTCATATACCAAATAAGAATGATGATGCAAAATATCATCTGGACAAGCTGATTTCTGTAAGCAAGCCTTATTATGTTCGCAACGAGAAAGAGCGTCATAACAAATTTCAAGTTCTCAAGTGTCCCTGGTGCGGCGCAAAAATGGTAAAGGATGAAAAGGGGACTCGACTGGTAGGAGCATGGGGATATGCAATGCGAGGAAAACACTTTTATATGCATTGCCCTCATGAGGATTGCCATTTTACTAATCGTCTGCCGATTCAGATAATTGACGAAGAACTGTACGAAACTCCTCCTACTCTGCTGTTTGGAACGGTTGACAAATTTGCTATGATGCCATGGGACGGAAGAATTGGAGCGTTTTTCTCTGTCGGTTCAAATAACCGTACTCCGGAGTTGATAATTCAGGACGAACTGCATCTGATTTCCGGAGCATTAGGAACCATTGTCGGTCTATACGAAACGGCTGTTGACGCCATGTGCAGTCAAAAAGGAATTCGCCCAAAAATCATTGCGTCCACCGCAACCATCAGAAAAGCAAAAGAGCAATGTTCCGTACTTTACAACCGTGATGTGATGCAATTCCCGGCTCCGGGCATTGATGCCGAGGACTCTTTCTTTGCGAAAGAAGCGCCTATTGATTATGCAAAGGGAGTGTATGGGCGAAAATATGTCGGCATAATGCCTTCCGGAAAGACAAAGGCCATGACCGAAATCCGTATGATGGCTGCTATGTTGCAGAGGACGGATATGATGGATTTGCCCTATGTTATAAAAGATAAGCTATGGACACTCACGGTTTATTTTAACAGCTTAAGAGATTTGGGAAAGGCCTCGACATTGGTTGATGATGACGTGAAAGATTTTATTGTGCGTACCGCTAACCGATTTTTTACAACACGACGCCTGATAATCGGCGCAGACGAATTGACGAGCCGAGTTTCCACTACCGAGCTGAATGAAACTTTGGATAAACTTGAGAAGGTTGAATACTCGGAAGAAAACAGAGCGGCCAAACGGTATGCCTCAAATATTCTTTTGGCCACGAATATGATTTCGGTCGGAATAGATGTTGCACGCCTTAATGTTATGCTAATGATGGGACAACCTAAACTCACCAGCGAGTACATTCAGGCATCCAGTCGTGTTGGGCGCAATTATCCCGGTGTTGTGTTTGTACAATACGACGCCACCAAGAGCCGCGATCGTTCCCACTATGAACGCTTCCGTTCATATCATGAGTCATACTACCGATTCGTAGAGCCAACCGGTGCGACACCGTTTTCCAAACCTGCAAGAGAACGGGCTCTTCATGCAATCCTCACCTCAATGATTCGATTCAAGGCCGGCCTGAGTCAGGACAAGGATGCAGGATATTTTGACTCGGAGTATCACCAGGACATCATCCAAGATGTTGAACAATATATCCTAAATCGGGTCAAGAAAATAAATAATCGTGCGAGCAACGGAACGAGAGATGATTTGACCGCCATTAGTAGCGAAATTCACGAATTTATTGAAAAATGGCAAAGCCTTGTGGCTGAATGCGCTGCAACGGAGGGACATCCGTTATTGTATTTTGGACGCCGCTTTATGGTGAAATCTCCAAGCAGTGAGGAGCATCGGTTATTGAAGCAATACAATTCCTCCGGACATGATTCCGCGTTGAATACACTCACATCTATGAGGAATGTTGATACTCCTGTGTTGGGCCAAGTCGTAGTATGGGAGGATAACTAAGTATGGCTGAACAGATAAAGCAAAAAATTGATTTGAACAGAGTTACACATTCTGTTCGTGCTGCACAGGCTGTACTCCAGTATGGTGTCGGAGCCATGGTGGATTTTCCCGATCAAACACTTGTTACTGCTGCACCGGAGTATTGGAGCGGATACAGCAAAATATATGACGACCGCTTTGCCAAAGCACTTGGCGTTGATTGGTTTGCTTTGCCGACAAATATTGCATATTCTCGTTTTCCCGAATGGTATTTTTGCCCAAAATGTAGAACATTTCAACCGCTCAAGGATTGGATTGCCCAATACAAAGCAAAAGCACATCCTAAATTGCTTGAATCCGATCCCCATATGGTACAGCATATGCAATGCCCAAAATGTAAGCAGGATTTGGTTGTTGCCCGTATTGTCACTGTCTGTGAAAACGGGCATCTCAATGACTTCCCATGGATTAAATGGGTTCATGCAAAGGCCAAAAAGCCAATCTGCGCACACCCGGAACTAAAATTCAAAACCGGAGCATCTGCCACGGAAGGACTTGAAGGACTCAGCGTTAGTTGCGCCTGCGGTGCAAGTACGACCCTTAAAGGCGCTTTTGATAAAGATGCTTTTGAGAAAGCTGATGCAGACGGAGATATGAGTATCTTCCGTTGTGAAGGCGGACATCCGTTTAGGCACTCTAGGGAAGGGTGCGGATGCTATCCACGAACCGTTCAGCGTGGCGCATCATCGGTATATTTTCCGATAGTTTATAGTTCGCTGGTTATCCCCCCATATGCAGATCAACTCAATGCAAAGATAGAGAGTAGCAAGGCTTTTGAAGATTGTGTCACAATTATCAATGACGAGGATGACGAAGATGATAAACTCGCCATAATTAAGAAAAGATTTTCCAAGTGGGCCGAAAAAATTTCTTTAGAAATCGGTGCATCAATATCTGATGTCGAAAAAAATCTAACACGTAAATGGTTGGAACATACATCGGGAGAAATTGATGTCACAAGTGTACAATATCGAATTGAAGAATACCTTGCTTTGTCCGGGGAAGCGGAATCTCCGACACAATCTCTCGGAGATTTTTTGAGGGAATCCATCGACATCAAAGAATATGGTATTCCCCATGTAAAGTCAGTTTCTCTAATTGAAAAGGTTCGGGTGGTTAATGCGTTGATTGGCTTTTCGCGACTCAGTCCTGTCATGAATAAAGAAGATAAAGGGTTTGTAAGTATTAAAGAACCGAAGACAAGATGGTATCCTGCATATGAAGTTCGAGGTGAGGGAATTTTCATTGAATTTAATCAAGAGGAAATCGACTCATGGATTACCAGCCATCCATCTATTAATGAACGGGTACAGAGAATAGCCGAAAACTATCGAAAATCTTTTATCGGTCAAAATCATCCGCGGACGATCACCCCCAAATTTATTATGTTGCATACCTTATCGCATCTTCTGATTTCTCAGTTGAGTTTTGAGTGTGGGTACAGCATTGCATCTTTGAGTGAGCGCCTATATTGTTCCGAAGCGGCTGACGGTAAAAACATGGCCGGAATATTTATCTATACCGCAAGCGGCGATTCTGAGGGAACCCTCGGCGGATTGGTACGCCAAGGACGTCCGGATACCTTGCCACAAATATTTAAGAAGGCTATTAAAAATGCAAAAGTCTGTTCAAACGATCCGGTCTGCATTATGAGTAGAGGCCAGGGACGCGATTCACTTAACCTGGCAGCCTGCTATGCCTGCGGATTGCTTCCGGAAACCTGTTGTGAAGAACGAAATGGTTTTTTGGATAGAGGGGTAATTGTCGGAACATACGATGAACCTCAAATCGGATTTTGGAAAGAGCTGCTATGAAGTTAACATTTCTGCGGATAATGCCGACAAACAGAACGCCCACCAATTCGATGGACGTTCTGTTTGCTAAAAAGTACATTTGAGTTATTAGTGTCTCTGCATTCTGACACCGCGCAAAATTCAATGTTTTTTCGGTGAATTTATCCTTGACAAATCCCGTCTTGATGAATGATCGAGTTGCTATCGCCTGCCGCCATTTCATCGTCACGCGATAACCTCTCATAAAGGGCCGTAATCTTCTCTGTGTCCAACCGCTTTGTGTTCATAGCAAACTCCCTTCAAGCGGCTGGGTCATTTGTGGTATACCCATTGTACCACAGTCCGCCGCATTTGTCACGGCCTCATACTGAATTAAATGCAGGATTTTATCGTTCATGGTTTCCTGGGCGGTATCGCTGAAATGCACCCGGAGTTTGTAGGTGGTGGAACCGATACGCCGGTAGATGGTGGCGGTTTTCGCCTCTGCTGGTTGAATTGTAGCTATATTTTCCTTCCTTTCTTGCGGTAGGACGCAACCCGTGGTATGATGTTGGTGGATTTCCAGGCAGACAGAAAGCCAGCTCCCGGCTGCGTAATGTCGTTTGCAACCGAAAGCTGGCTTGATATGCCTATGTACTTTTGTCGTGAAAGGACGTTGGTTTTCACAGCATCCAAATCATCCCCTCACTTATAGGAGAAAAACCGGGTATAAAGCGGAACCATTTTCAAAAAGAATTTGAAAATTTCTTGGAGCGCCCCGGTTTGTTCGTCCATTTCTATTATACGGTCAAAACGGCCATGACCGCAAAAATATGGCGATAATGCAAGATTTCACAGTCACTCTTGAAAAAATTGCAAAAATGCAAGATTGGATAGTTGGCAACGTGGCCGACAAAATGTCGGTGACGTTGCGGACAAAATGTCCGTTTGCCTTTGGTCTGCGTCATTTTGCCGCTGACCAGAATCAGAACGAAAAATTTTCGCTCTGATTGGTGGCGGACAAAATGTCCGGCACCGGCAGGGAGAGGTAGCGGCACATTTCACCGCCGCCCAGGAAGATCAAGAATGCAAAATGCGAACTTGATTCTTGGCGCAACGTGGCGGATATTTTTTCCGCGACGTTGCCAAAATCAGAATTGCATTTTGCACATCTGATTTTCAGTGGTGCTCACTTACACTAACGTGAAGTGCATAATGCACCTGACGTTAGTAGAATTATTGCATTTGAGAAGGCATCACCAACTTTTCGGCTATATTCATTCACCACAAATGACCAGCCGCTATGTTATATTCGGGCAGCTTTTCTAAACTACCCTTTATAACATACATCCTCCGTTTGTTGGTTTGTGCCAATGGTATGGGATTTTGCTGTGGCTAATTGTACGCTTTTCCCAAGCGCCTGTCAAGTTTTTGCCAGCAATTTGCAAAAGTTTTTGTGCCGGACCTGCCAGGGGAACCATTTGCAATACGGGCCGGATTCTGATAAAATGGACAAGCTGGCTGAGGCGCCGCATTGAGCCAAATACGCGGACAAAGGGGGAGAAACGATGGCAGCCCGGCTCCGGAGCATGACAGAGGGGAAACCCTCAAACTTGATTTTCACCTTCGCGCTGCCGCTGATGCTGGGCAACGTGTTTCAGCAGCTGTACACGGTGGTGGATACCATGGTGGTGGGCAAGTATCTGGGAGTGTCCGCGCTGGCGGCGCTGGGCGCCGCCGACTGGCTGAACTGGATGATGCTGGGCGTTGTCCAGGGCTTTACCCAGGGCTTCGCCATCCTGATGGCCCGGGAATTCGGCGCGGAGGAGCACGCCAGACTTCGGGATGTAATTGGAAACTCCGCGGCGCTGTCCGCCGTTTTTTCCCTGGTGCTGGCAGGGGTGGGCCAAGGTGCTGTCCGTCCGATTCTGCTGCTGCTGCAAACTCCGGGAGACATCCTGCCCGGCGCTCTGCTCTACCTGCGCATTATGTTTCTGGGCGTCCCAGTTGTGACGGCCTATAACCTGCTGGCCTGTGTTCTGCGCTCACTGGGAGATGGAAAAACACCGCTGCAGGCTATGGCGGTGGCCTCCTTCACCAATATCGCGCTGGACCTCCTTTTTGTAATGGGGTTCCAGTGGGGCATCGCGGGGGCAGCGGCCGCGACCCTGATTGCCCAGCTGGTGTCCGGGCTGTTCTGCCTGTACCATATCAGAAGGCTGGAGCTTCTCCGCCTGGAGCGGGCAAATTTCCGCCTTCAGGGGCGCCGGGCATTCCAGTTGATGGGCCTGGGCTTTCCTATGGCGTTCCAGAACTGTATTATCGCCATCGGAGGGATGATCGTCCAGTTTGTGGTCAACGGGGCCGGTGTATTGTTTATCGCAGGCTTCACTGCCAGCAATAAGCTGTACGGCGTTTTGGAAATTGCTGCGACCTCCTACGGTTATGCAATGATTACCTACGTGGGGCAGAACCTGGGGGCGCGGCGGTACCGGCGCATTCGCCAGGGGGTGCGTTCCGCCCTGGTCATTGCTCTGGGCACCTCGGTGGTTATCGCCGCCGTCATGCTTTTGCTGGGGCGGGTAATCCTGAGCTGGTTCATCTCCGGGACACCTCAGGAGGTGGAGCAGACTATGGAAATTGCTTACTTCTATCTGGCCGTCATGAGCGCCAGCCTGCCGGTGCTGTATGTGCTTCATGTGCTTCGCTCCACAGTCCAGGGCATGGGAAACACCGCCCTGCCAATGGTGTCCGGCGTGGTGGAGTTTCTCATGCGCACCGCCGCTGTCCTGTGCCTGCCTCTGGCCGTAGGGGAGATCGGCATTTTTTTCGCCGAACCTGCAGCGTGGCTTGGCGCGGATGTGGTGCTGGTGCTCAGCTACGTTTTGGTTTCAAGAAAAGTGCTCGAAGAAGATCTGGGGCAGACATGATGGGGACGGGCTGGACTCCAGCCCGTCCTATCGCTTTTTCAAAAGATAGTGGCAGCGGTGAAATGACAGCAGCGGTTTTTTCTGGACATGGCCTCCGGTGCGCCTCTGCACTACACGGATGGAGGGGGCTGCACAGGCCGGCAGGACGCGCGCTCAATGAGAGTGGGGGTGAGAATCCGGTGGGTGTAGCCCGCCAGATCGTTCTGCACCTTTTCCAGAAGGCTGTCTACCGCCACCGAGGCCAGCATTTTCATGGGCTGTTCCACGGTGGTCAGTTCGATGCGGGGCAGCCCGCCGTAACTGATGTTGTCAAAGCCGATGAGGGACAGGTCGTCGGGGATGTGGATGCCGCACTCCTCCGCCGCGCCCATAATGCCCAGGGCATTGGTGTCTGAGGCGGCAAAAATGGCTGTAAACCGGCGCTCCTGGGCAAAGAGCTGCTTGGCCAGCTGGTAGCCGTATTTGATGGAGGTGGAGGAGAAGGTGCTGTTGCAGTACTGGGGGGTCAGCCCCAAGTCCTCGCAGGCGGCGGCGTAGCCGTCACAGCGGAGCTGGTGGGTGGTGCTGCCCCGGCGGCGTCCAAAATAGAGGATGTCCCGGTGGCCCAGCTGGTAAAGATATTCCACGCCCATATAGGTGCCCCGGAAATTATCCACCGACACATAGCTTTCCTGGGCCTCCCGGAGATTTTCCCCCACAAATACGGTGGGAAGGCGGGGGAGGTAGGGGCGCAGGCTGTCATAGCTCTCCGGGGCGGAGGGGAACAGGATGACGCCATCCACCTGGCGGCCAATCATCAGCTCGAAGATCTCCCGCTCCTGCTCCAGATCCCGGGAGGAGTTGCACAGGATAATATTGTACCCGCGGGCCCTGGCCTGACGGTCGATATGATAGGCCAGCTCCGCCATAAAGGGGTTGTTGATGCCGGTGAGGATCAGTCCCAGGAGCTTGGTGGACTTCATTACCATGGAGCGGGCCACCGTGTTGGCGGTATAGTGCATTTCCTTGCATACCTGGAGGACGCGGTCCCGGGTGTCCTCGCTGATCTCTGGAGAGCCGGACAGAGCGCGGGAAACGGTGGAGTAGGAGACGCCGGCGGCCTTTGCCACATCTTTAATGGTGACACTTTTCATATCAACTACCTCCGAGCGAAAACAAATGAGATATATTTCCGGAAAATTATTATACAGCATGGGCGGGAAAAACGCAAGGAAAGCAGGTGAGAATTCCGGAAATAGACAAAAAACACATTGAGAATATGTACAATATGCACAACAATAAGGGGGGAGAGCAGAAGATTCCGGAATTTATACGGCGTTTTTGCGGAAATGACCCGCCAGATTTCCGGAAATAGCGGATAAATATCCGAAAAAATTTCAGAAAGTAAAAAATATAGGAGAATCAGCAAAAAAATTCAAATAAAAAGTTTTAAAATTGTTGACAAAAGCGCGCCGAGACGATAAAATCTGAGTATGAGGAAAACGAAAACGCTTGCTCTCTCCGGAGAGGAAGAGCGGCCTGGTAAAGAAAAGGGGTATGGAGATGATTAAAGCGGTCCTGTTTGATCTCGGCGGAACGCTGCACACCAGCGATTCTCCCCCTGGCCGGGAGAAGTGGTTTGCACGGCGGGTCATCGATCGTCTGGCGGACTATGGTATTCGGTTGGATACCACGGAGGAGGAACTGGCCGTCCGGCTTGGGGTCAATGCGGAGGCCTACAAGCACATGACCGAAGCCGACCTGCGGGAGTATCCGGCGGCGGAGATCTGGAGCAAATGGTATTTGAAGGAGTACGGGCTCAGTGAGGAGCAGCTGAGGCCTATGGCGGAGGAACTGAGCTTTCTTTACGACTATGAGCGGCCCCGAGTGATGCGCCGGCCCCGTCTGGCGGAGACGCTGGAGGAGCTGCGCTCCATGGGGCTGCGGATGGGTGTGGTGAGCAATATCATCTCCACCTCGGTGGTGCCCCACTTTTTGAGGGAATACGGCGTCGATGGGTATATGGACTGTGTGGTGACCTCCTGCGGCACCGGCATCCGCAAGCCGGACCCCGGGATCTTCCGGGTGGCGGAGCAGGAGATGGGGTTGGAACCCCGGGAACTGGCCTATGTGGGGGACACGATTTCGCGGGATGTACGCGGGGTGCGCAATGCGGGATGGCGGCTGATGATCCAGATCAAAAACCCCGGCGTGGCCCATCGGGACAAGGGGCTGGAGAACAGCGGATACCG
Organism: uncultured Oscillospiraceae bacterium; assembly: GCA_910588135.1. Classification (GTDB taxonomy): domain Bacteria; phylum Bacillota; class Clostridia; order Oscillospirales; family Oscillospiraceae; genus Enterenecus. Next base: position 15,504 of record CAJUOT010000015.1, read on the forward strand.
GCCTGACTATCTCATAGAAGAACTGGCGGAAATCCCTGCTATCATTGCGGGGGAAAATAAAAAAGTCTGACTGGCCCGGAGACAATCCGATGGCTGATAAAACACCAAAACAAGGAGGACGGACTTATGGAGCGCAAGATTGAGAGTATTTTCTTCGATGTGGGAGCCACCCTTCGGTATGTGGTGGAGGACCCCGAGTTTGCCGCGGCGGCGGAGCAGGAGCTCATGGAGCTGGTGGGCGCCACAGAGCCTCATGACGTATTTTTTGAGAAGCTGGAAAAGAATTGGAAAGCTTACCGGAAGTGGGCCAAGACCGAGCTGCTGGATGTATCCGAGATGGAGCTGTGGCTCCAGTATCTGCTGCCCGACTATCCCGCTGACCGGGTGGCCTCCAACGCCGCCCGGCTCACCCGCCTGTGGAGGGATCACGACGGCCGCCGGGTGGTGCATGACGGTACGCTGGAGACTTTGCGGGAACTGAAGCGGCGGGGCTACAAGCTGGGGATCATAGCTAACACCATTACGGAGACAGAAATCCCTGACTGGATGTGCCGGGATGGTGTGGCCGACTGTTTCCAGACTGTGCTGCTGTCCTCCAAGGTGCGTCTGCGCAAACCGGACCCCACTATTTACCTGCTGGGCGCGCGGTGCATCGGCTCCGATCCCAAGGCCTGCGCGTATGTGGGTGACAACCCGGTGCGGGATGTGGAAGGCGCGGTAAACGCCGGCTTCGGAGCCATGGTGCTCTTTGAGGACGCAGGCACCGCGGACCGGGAAGGCAAGGCTCCGACGGTGGAGCCAGACTTCAAGATCAAGTCTATCCCGGAGCTGCTGGCGCTCTTCCCTGACAAAGGATAAGGCCATGGACAAGATCAGAGGAGTCTTTTTTGACCTGGGTGGCACCCTTCGCATTGCTGAGGAGGTGCCGGAGCATATTGAGAAGGCCAAGGCGCGGATGGCGCAGCTGGCCGGGTGGGAGGATACGCAGGCGTTTTATTCCATGGTAGAGGAGCGCTACGCTCCCTACCGGGACTGGGCCCTTACCGAGAACAAGGAGTCCGGGGACTATGAGCTGTGGGCGAAGTGGCTCCTGCCCGAATTGGATGAGGAAAAGCTGCGGGAAATCTGCCATGAGATAACCTTCCAGTACCGGCAGGCCAAGGGCCTGCGCCATGTGGTGGACGGCGGTGTGGAGGTGATCCGGGAACTGAAGCGGCGGGGCTACAAGCTGGGGATTATCTCCAATCTCATTGGCGAAAATGAGATCTATGACTGGCTCAGGGACGATGGCTTGGAAGAGTATTTCAGTGCGGTAGTCCTCTCGTCGGTGTGCCACATCCGCAAGCCGGACCCGGAGATGTACCGTATGGGGTGCCGGGAACTGGGGCTGCGGGAAGAGGAGTGCGCATCGGTGGCAGACAATCTGAGCCGGGACATCACAGGGGCCAAGGCTGCCGGCATAGGCGCGAATATCCTGTTTATTTCCCCGGAAAAGCTGGCCAAAAAGACTATCACAGACGAGAACAGGCCGGATTACATTGTTCATAAGTTCCTGGATATTCTGGATCTGCCGATTTTGCAGTAGGGGGGAAAGGACATGGAGAAAAAGATTGACACCATTTTTATTGATCTGGGGGATACCTTCCGGGTGATCCGCAAGGACGAGGAATACCAGCGGGCCGCCAAAAGTGTCATTACCCGCTGCCTGGGGGTGGATACCGACCCGGACGATTTCTATCGGGACGTGATTGAGCCCCGATACGACAAGTACCGGGAGTGGGCGCTCACCTTTTACTGTGAGGCGCCGGTAGAGGTGCTGTGGACGCGCTGGCTGGCCTACGATTTTCCGGAGGAGCTGGTGAAGAAGCACGCCGCTGAGATGACCTGGGCCTACCGCAAGACCAAGGGGGAGCGGGTGGTTACCGACGGGGGCATTGAGACGGTGAAAGAGCTCCACAAGCGAGGGTACACCCTGGCCATTGTCAGCGACCTGGTGGGAGTGGAGGAGGTGGACGACTGGCTGGACCGGGATGAGCTGTGGCCCTATTTCAAATCGGTACAGCAGTCATCGGTGTGCCTGATCCGCAAGCCGCACCCCGCCATCTACTACTATGCCTTGGAGGAGACCGGGTCCGACCCGGCGCGCACCTGCTATGTGGGGGACAACCTGGACCGGGATATCGTGGGCGCCAAGGCCGCAGGGCTGGGCATGACCGTGGGGGTGCAGTACCCCGGGAAAAAGCCCCAGGCTGTCACAGAGGCCAACAGACCGGATCAATTTATCCATCACTTTGCGGAGCTGCTGGATATTTTCCCTCCGCTGAGCGACAAAAACTGAGAAAGGGGAGGACGATATATGAGTGAGCAAGTTTCCAGAGGCGGCGAGGCTCTGGCCAGAGCGGTGGAGGCCGCCTACGCCCAGGGACAGACTGACTATTCCCTGGAGCCCCTGGCGCGGGTAGACGAAAGCGGGAAGCCCGTGGGGAAGATCAAAGACGGAGACCATGTGGTGTTCTGCTGCCGCCGGGGCGAGCGTGAGATTGAGCTGACCGAGGCTTTTACCGAGCCAGGCTTTGACAAGTTTGAGCGGGCGTACATGGGGGATCTGGAATTTGTGATTATGACCATGTACCATGACAAGTTCAAGGATCTGCCCATCGCGTTTGCCCCGGAAAAGGTACAGATGCCCCTGGCCCAGGTTATCAGCGAGGCGGGGCTGCGGCAGTTCCACTGCGCGGAAAGCGAGAAGTACGCTCACGTAACCTTCTTCTTTAACGGCGGGCGCAACGAACCCTTCCCCGGGGAGACAGACCTGCGGGTGCCCTCGCCCAAGGGGATTCCTTTTGATCAGAAGCCGGAGCTGAGCCTGCCCACGGTGGCGGAAAAGGTGAAGGGGGCGGTGGAGGAAGGATATGACTTCATCCTTACCAATTTCGCCAATGGCGATGTCATTGGCCACACCGCCAACACCCAGGCAAAGCTGGCGGCGGCCGCTACAGTCAGCAAATACGTCAGCGAAGTGACTCAATATGCCAAAGAGCGGGGCTACGTGGTGGCGGTTACCGCCGACCACGGCAATATTGAGGCGCTGTACGACGCCAAAGGAAAGCCCCATGTGGCCCACACCACCAATCTCGTGCCCTTCATTGTGATAGACCCGCAGGGGCGCAGCGTGGCTCTTCGAGACGGACGGCTGGGAGATGTGGCCCCCACGGTGCTGTCCGTGCTGGGCCTCTCCAAGCCCGCAGAGATGACAGGGGAGAGCCTGATCGCCACGCCGGACTTTACGAATAAAAAAATGATGCTGCTGATTCTGGATGGCTGGGGATACGGAACCCATGACGACGGGGACGGCATTTTCCTGGCGGACACCCCGGACTGGGACGGGATGCTCCGGACCTATCCCAACTGCAAGCTGCGGGCCTCCGGCGAAGACGTGGGACTGAAAGCCGGCAAGGCCGGAAACTCCGAGGCGGGACACTCCAATCTGGGGGCTGGCCGGGTGGTGGCCCAGGACGACGTGCGGATGGACACCGCCATTCAGGACGGCTCCTTTAAACGAAACCCCGTGTTTCTCCACGCCATTGAGGGAGCCAAGAAGAGCGGCGACCTGCACCTGATTGCCTACCTCACCGAGAAGTCCAGCCACGGCTGCATAGACTATCCCCTGATGCTGACCGAGATGGCCGAGGGAGTGGAGCACGTATACTATCACATTATCTTTGACGGCCGCTCTACCGAGCCGGGCAGCGCGCCTGCCATGCTCCGCGCTCTGGAGGAAAAGCTGGAGAAGCTGGGCCGGGGTGAAATTGTGGACGGCGTGGGCCGGGGCATTGCCTTGGACCGGGACGGAAATTACGCCAAGGTGCAAAAGGCCTATGACTGCATGACCCGGGGATCGGGGACGCAGTATCAATAAATACACAAAGATAACGAAGGGGGCGGATAGCGCTATGCCCGGAGAGATCGACCTCAGCCCGTTGATGCTGAGCCAGGGGGATATCATCCTCCGGCTGGTATGCGCCATGCTGATCGGCGCGTTTATCGGCACCGAGCGTGAGTATACCCACCGGCCCGCCGGGATGAGAACCCATATGCTGGTGGCGGTAGGGGCCTGCGCCGTAATGATCACCAGCCAGCTCATTTTTGCCCAGTACCGGCCCTATGGAGCAACGCCGGACCCGGCCCGGCTCAGTGCCCAGGTTATCACCGGAATCGGCTTTTTGGGGGCGGGAACCATCCTGAAGGAGGGCCCCACCATCAAGGGGCTTACCACAGCCGCGAGCATATGGGCGGTGGCCTGTCTGGGGGTTGCCGTAGGTGGCGGATATTACAGCGTGGGTTTGACCGGAGCTGCATGTATGCTGGTGACCTTGATTGTTTTCGAATGGTTTCAGAAGCTTCTCATGCGAAACCATTACGATCTTTACGTATACTCGGTGCTCTGTGTTGACGTGGCGTACACGCTGGACCTGATTAACCACTTGGCCGCAGAAGCGGACGCGACCGTGACCAGCATTGAGGTGGGGGACCAGGGAGGGGACAGTGAGGACCGGAAATTCAATATCTGCTTCAAGGCCAACTTCAGCGGCCGGGCCGCAGGCGAGCGGACGCAGAGATTCTTTACCGTTCTCACCAGCGATCCCCATACTATGAATGTGACGCAGGAGCGCGCCCGGATGTAAGCAGGGCGTAATAAATGAACATGAAAACTCTGCCGGTTGAGCGGTTTTCCCTCAAAATTTTGATGGAAACCGTTCAGCCCAGGGTTTTGCACCCTTTTTACATGGGCAGGTAGCTCCGAGACAAGAAAAATGACATAAAAATTGCAGAAGGAGGATATACATTATGCGCATCGAGAGCTTGTTCTGGATTGGCCTGGTAGGGGCGTTGCTGGCATTAATTTTTGCCATTGTCCAAGCAAAGCAGGTCATGAGCTTCTCAGAGGGCAATGATAGAATGAAAAAAATTGCTTCCGCAATCCGGGAAGGGGCTCACGCCTATCTGACGCACCAGTATTCCACAGTGGCAAAGGTTTTCGCTGTGGTATTCGTGCTTCTGCTGGCCATCGCCTTTGGCACGGGCGGAGAGATGCTCTCCCGGTTTACGCCTTTTGCCTTTGTGACTGGCGGTGTGTTTTCTATGCTGGCGGGTTACATTGGCATGAGGATCGCCACCAACTCCAACGCCCGCACCGCTCAGGCTGCTTCCGAAGGACTGAACCGGGGGCTGCGGGTGGCTTTCTCCGCCGGATCTGTGATGGGCTTTACCGTAGTAGGCCTGGGGATGCTGGACATTTTCCTGTGGTTCTGCATTCTCCGCTTCGGCGCCGGGATTGATGACCCGGTGCAGTTGGGCAACGTCATGGTAATGAACGGTATGGGCGCATCCTTCATGGCCCTGTTTGCCCGGGTGGGCGGCGGTATTTACACCAAGGCGGCCGATGTGGGCGCCGACCTGGTGGGCAAGGTGGAGGCCGGCATCCCGGAGGACGATCCCCGGAATCCTGCCACCATTGCTGACAACGTAGGCGACAATGTGGGTGATGTGGCCGGCATGGGCGCGGATCTCTATGAATCCTACGTGGGTTCCATTTTGGCCACCTTTGCGCTGGGCGCTACCGCCGGGTACGGCTGGAACGGCATCATGCTGCCCATACTCCTGGCTGCCTGCGGCATCGTGTGTTCTATCATCGGCACCTTCTTTGTCCGGACCAAAGAGAACGCCACCCAGAAATCCCTGCTGAGGAGTCTGCGCACCGGCACCTATCTGGCCGCCGGCCTGTCCGCTGTCGTGGCCGCCCCCGTGACTTACTGGCTGCTGGGGAGCTGGGGCGTTTACATCGCCATTCTCTGCGGCTTGGTAGGAGGCTGTGCCATCGGTTATTTCACCGAATACTACACTTCCGACACCTACGGCCCAACCCAGAAGCTGGCTGCCGCCTCTGAGACGGGCACCGCCACCATTATGATCGGCGGCGTGTCCCTGGGCATGAGGTCCACCATGACATCCATCCTCATTGTGGCTGCCGCGGTGCTGATCAGCTACTTTGCCGCCGGAGGCGACGGGGAGATTGTGGATGCCGCCGGCTTGTTCACCCAGAACTTCAACCGCGGGCTTTATGGCATCGGCATCGCCGGCGTGGGGATGCTGTCCACCCTGGGCATCACCCTGGCCACCGACGCCTATGGCCCTGTGGCTGACAACGCCGGCGGCATTGCGCAGATGGCCGGCCTGCCGGACGAGGTGCGCGAGCGCACCGATGCCCTGGATTCCCTGGGCAACACCACCGCCGCCACCGGCAAAGGCTTTGCCATCGGTTCCGCATCCCTCACAGCCCTGGCCCTTCTGGTGAGCTATGTGAACATCGTTCAGGAAAAGACCAATGTAGTGCTGAATTTCACTCTGACCAGTCCCGACGTGCTGGTGGGCCTGTTCGTGGGGGCCATGCTTACATTTGTGTTCTCCGCCCTGACCATGTCCGCCGTACAGAAGGCCGCCCAGTCCGTGGTGGTGGAGGTTCGCCGCCAGTTCCATGAGATCGGCGGTATCCTGGAAGGCCGGACCGATCCCGATTATGCTTCCTGCGTGGCTCTGTGCGCCAAGGGGGCCCTCCATGAGATGGTGATTCCCGCCCTGCTGGCCATTGCCGTTCCTATCCTGGCGGGCCTGATCCTGGGACCCACCGGCGTGGTAGGGGTGCTGGGCGGTGTCAGCGTTACCGGCTTTGCCATGGCGGTGTTCATGTCCAATGCCGGCGGCGCCTGGGACAACGCCAAGAAGTATATTGAGTCCGGCCATCACGGCGGCAAAGGTTCCGAGCAGCACAAGTGCGCCGTGGTGGGCGACACCGTAGGCGACCCCTTCAAGGATACCTCCGGTCCCGCGTTGAACATCCTCATCAAATTGTGCTCCACGGTTTCCATCGTGTTCTCCGGGCTGGTGGTGAGTTTCAATCTGATGAATCTGTTCTAATAGATTGAAATCGTTTGAAAGCATGCTATAATAGACAAGATTTCCCGTGCCTCTCGGGGCACGGGAAATCTCCGCGAAAAGGAAAGGGGCATCTCTTCCATGAAACAGTATGACCTGATGATCCTGGGGCCCGCCACCAGGGATGTGAACATTGACTATACGGGCGCGGAGGACCGCAGCGTGGGCGGCGCGGTGACGTTCTGCACCCCCGCCGCTGTGGCCGCCGGCGCCAAGGTGTTTGCCGCGGTGAAAATTGCTCCGACGGATACCGATATCATTGAAGGATTCCACATGGACAGCGGGGACATTGCTCTGCTGCCCTCGGAGGACACCACCCTTATGCGCAATGAGTATTTTACTGCTGATCGGGAACGGCGCAATTCCTCCTGCCCGGCCCAGTCCGGACCTGTCACACCGGAGGAGGTCCCGGATGTGCCTTGCAGGCTGTACCATCTGGCAGGGCTGCTCTACGGTGACTTCCCCGATGAACTGCTGGAGGCCCTTGGAAAGAAGGGGATGCTCTCCGCTGATGCCCAGGGTTTCCTGCGGCACAACGAGGGGGGGAAAATGACCTTCCACGACTGGCAGGACAAGCTGAAATACCTGCCGTATCTGGACTTTCTCAAGACTGACGCCGCAGAGGCGGAGATTCTCACCGGCCTGACGGACCGCGCTGCGGCTGCAAGGCAGCTCCATGCCTGGGGCGCCAAAGAGATCCTGGTTTCCCATAACTCTGAAATGCTGGCGTTTGACGGGGAGAGGATGTATACCTGCCCCGTGAAGGCCCGGAACCTTTCGGGCCGCACCGGCAGAGGGGATACCACCACCGGGGCATATCTGGCCATGCGGCTCACCGGGGCGGGGGTGGAGGAGTCTCTGCGCTACGCAACCGCCTGTGTCTCCCTGAAGATGGAGACCCCCGGTGTGTTCAAGGGGACAAAAGCGGATGTGCTGGCCTATCTGGAGGAATTTTACGGCTGAGAGGTGGTCTCTTGTGAAAAGGGTTCAAATTGGGGTAAATGTTCCTTCATCCGCCGCTATGGGGAATCTGAAAGGGGAGCTGGAACAGATAGCAGCCGACGGCTGGCAGTGGGCTGAGCTCAATCTGGCCGCCTGTCCCTTCCTGATCGGCGGCCGGGTGCAGCAGCCGGCGGTGGAGTATGTCAAGGGCGTGATGGAGAGTGTCTCTCTCCACTGTACCGCCCACGCCTGTTACGGGCTGGATTTGAGGAGTGAGGATGAGCTGCACAGGCAGGTACTGCTCAACTCAATCCGGGTGTGCGCGGCCCTGGGGATCGACAGGCTGAACATCCATTTCGAGGAATACAGCCATGACCGACGGAAGGAGGAGCGCTGGGCCGGCCGGGTACGGGAGGGAGCTGATCTGGGCGGAGAGCTGGGCGTTGCCCTCAACGTGGAAAATGTGGAGGTGGAGGACGCCCGGTACGCCTTGGATGCGGTGACGGCCCTGTCCCACCCAAACGTGGGCATGACGCTGGACCTGGGCCATCTCTGGCTTTCCGCCAATTACTTCCACTATGACTATCTTGAAACGGTGGAGGCCTGCGCGCCTCAGGTTCGCCATGTCCATGTCAACGATAACGGCGGGGTGTTTGAACCCATGCGTCTCACCGATTACCATCTCTACAACACGCTGGGCAGGGGGTACCGGTTCACCTTTGACAGGGGGGATATCCACGCGGCCCCCTTCTGGGGCGCGGCGCCCTTGGCGGAAGCGTTCCACCTGTTGAAAAGGGCGGGCTTTTCCGGCGTGTGGCTGTGCGAGTATTACAGCAAATCCTTTCATCCCCTCAATGGTGATATCCGCCGCCGGGTGCTGGAGGAAATTGAAAAAGCGTAAAAAAGCGGCGTTTGGCATTGTGCCAAACGCCGCTTTTTTACATTATGAGAAACTTACAGAAGGGTATACCTGCGGGACCGGATGAGCCGGGCCATGGACATGGAGTCGCTGGGCAGTTCCTTGGTGAGAATGCCCCCCAGGGCGATGTCCTCGGTGCGGTGGCAGTCGGAGCCGCTGAGGGATAACAGGCCGAACTGCTGGGCGTATTCCTCGGCTCGAGTGTTGTGGCTGTCGTGCCGGGGGTTCAGGTTGCGAACTTCCACTCCCTCCAGGTAGCAGGCAATGGCGGGCGTACACTTGGCCCGGTAGGGGTGGGCCTGAACCAGCACCGCCCCGGCGGCGCGGGCTATGGGGGCAAAGGCGGCGATGCCCATACGGAACACTGCCTCCGGGTCAGCGAGCAGGTCGTCCCGCCAGCCATAGAGGAGATAGTCGTTTTCGCACTCGTCGAAACGGAGCTCAGCCCCCCGGTAGACCTGAATGCCCAGGGGAGCACACGCCTCCCGCAAGCGGCGGTAGCCGTCCAGAAAAGGGCCGACCTTGTCCTCAGGCCCGGCAAGATTCACCCCTAAATAGTCAAAGGTGGTGCGGTTATAGTGGTCGGTTACGACCATTCCGCTGTAGCCGGCGGATTTATACGCCTCGGCCAGCACCGGAGCCTCCAGCTTGCCGCATTTGCTCACGTGGGTGGTGTGAAGATGGGTCTCAATCTTATACATGGGGAAATCCTCCTTATTCGGCCAAAGTGAGCCGGACATTTTTTTCGTGGCAGAGCTCCTGAAAGGGCGGGGGACAGGGGGCGTCTGTAATAACCTCTGCCATATCTTCCAGGCCCCCGTAAGCCATCAGGCTCTCCCGGCCGAACTTGCTTGCGTCGGCCAGGAGGTATGCGTGAAGACTCTGCTGGACAGCCAGCTTTTTCAGCTCATATTCGATGTAGGTGGAGACGTTGAGCCTGCCGCTGGGCGAGATGCTGGAGACCCCCATAAAGGCCTTGGCAAAATGATAGCGGCCCAGAAATTCCAGGGTGCTCACATCGGCCAGAGAATTGGTGCGCCGGTTCAGAATGCCGGGCAGGACGATGAGCTGCACATTGGGGAGGGAGCAGGCCTGGGCAATGACATAGAGACTGCCGGTGATGATGGTGACGTGTTTAGAGGGGTCCAGACAGTTGACCAGGTGCATGGTGGTGGTGCCTGGGTCGAAATAGAGGATATCCTGATCCTGAATCAGGGTCTCTGCTCTACGGGCGATGCGCTCCTTGGCGTCAGGCCGAAGGGCGGCGCGCTGGGCAAAGAGGGGGACCTCCTGTTCCTGAAGGATGCGCACGCCGCCGTAAATTTTTTCCGCCGCGCCGGTGGCGACCAGATAGGCCACATCGGAGCGGATGGTGTTCATGGATACCTGAAAAGTATCCTGAAGCTCCTCCATCGTAATGGTTTTTCGCTGGGCGATCAGGGTCTGCATCTGCTTGCGCCGGGACTCCTTCATGGGACACCCCGCCTTTCACAAGATAATTAATACATATATCATAATTCTTTTTGTGAAAATTGTCAACTGTTTTTAAAATATTATTAAGTCATTGGGAAATGTGAAGAGATTTGACGCAAAAATACCAATAATTTCATTGACAGAGCTGTAAACAAATGATACAATTGAGACACTCTATTGAGGAGACATTTGCCCAGAATGGACAAAGAATTTTATGAAACAGGAGGAAGCAAATATGGCAAAGGTAAGAGTAGGCGTAGCGGGGTACGGCACCATCGGCCAGCGGCTGGCGGACGGCGTTGCGATGCAGGGGGACATGGAGCTGGTAGGGATTGCCGACCTGGCTCCCACCCTGGCGGTGCGTGCCCTGGCGGAAAACGATATGATCGGCGCAAACGGGGTGAAGTACAACCTTTATCTGGTGGACGGCGCGGACAAATCCGCATTTGAGGACAGGGGTATCCCGGTGGCCGGCACCTTCGAGGAGCTGTGCAAAAGCGTGGATATCATGCTGGACTCTGCCCCCGGCGGTGTGGGAGCCAAGAACAAGGTCATTTACGAGAAGCTGGGCGTGAAGGCCATCTTCCAGGGCGGCGAGAAGAACTCTGTGGCCGATGTGTTCTTCCACGGCTACGCCAACTATGAGAAGGGTGTGGGACAGAACTACCTGAAGCTCACCTCCTGCAATACCACCGGCCTGATCCGCACCGTGGACTGCCTGGACCGGGCCTGCGGCGGTGTGGACAAGGTGGCCATCACCATCATCCGCCGGGTGGCCGATCCCGGCGATTACCACCGCGGACTGACCAACGCCCTCCAGATCGACAAAGCCCCCTCTCATCAGGCGGTGGACCTGATGACCATTATGCCCCATGTGGAGGCCACCGGTATCCTGGTACATACTCCTGTGACCCATGGCCACATCATTACCGTGCTGGCCCGGGGCAAGAATGGGCACAAGATCACCAGGGACGAGGCACTGGCTGCTTTCCGGGCCCATCCGCGCATCCGCACCGTCACCATTGACGAGGGCTTCCAGGGCAACGCCTCCTTCTTCAAGTATGGCCGTGACCTGGGCAACCGCCGGGGAGATATCTATGAGATCGGCCTGTGGGAGGATTCCATTGTGGAGAGCGGCGACGATATCATGTACGCAATCCATATTCCTCAGGAGAGCGTGACCATCCCTGAGACCATCGACGCAATCCGGGCCGCAATGGAAATGCAGACCACCAGGGAAGAGGGCACCGCCGCAACCAACCAATATCTGAAAATCGGCCGCTTCAAGAAGGCCCAATAAGAGGGGGAAGGCCGTCATGCGTTTCGGCATCAAGACCCTGGACGAGGTACAGCTGAAGGGAAAAACCGTATTGTGCCGGGTGGACATCAACCAGCCGGTGGACCGGGAGAAGGGAACGCTGAAAAGCGTCAACCGAATTCGGGCCTGCGTCCCCACGGTGCGGGAGCTTTCGGACAAGGGGGCCAGGGTGGTTCTTCTGGCCCACCAGGGCAGCGACATTGAATACAAAAATTTTTATACCACCAAGCCCCATGCGGCTGTCCTCACGGAGCTGCTGGGCCAGGAGGTAAAATGGGTTGAGGACGTGTGCGGTCCCGCCGCCCGTCAGGCCATCAAGGCAATGAAGGACGGAGAGGTACTTCTGCTGGACAACGTCCGTTTCTGCTCGGAGGAGCAGACGCTTTTTGAGCAGAAACTGCGCCTCACCCACGAACAGCAGGCCAGGACCCAGGTGGTAGAGAAGCTGGCCCCGCTGGCGGACCTCTACGTGTGTGATGCGTTTGCCGCCGCTCACCGGGATCAGCCCAGCCTGTGCGGCTTTGAGCAGGTGCTGCCCTCTTATATGGGAAGGCTCTTCGAAAAGGAATTCTGCACTGTGTCCCAGGTGATGGAGGCCCCTGACCGGCCCTGTGTGTTTGTCTTGGGCGGAGCAAAGATTTCCGACGCTTTCCTGATGATGAACACCGTGCTGAGCCGGGGAGCGGCTGACAAAATCCTTACCGGCGGACTGGTGGGCAATATCTTCCTCACGGCTCTGGGCCGGGAGATCGGGAAAGGCAGCGTGGATTTCATCTGGAAGTCCAACTACGGGGAGTACATCGAAAAGGCGAAGGAGCTCTATGGGCAATATGGGGAGAGAATTGCCCTGCCCGTGGATCTGGCTTGGGTGGAGGATGGCCAGCGCAGGGAGGCAGCTGTGGGCTGCGTCCCCGCAGAGATCGGCTCCATTGACGTGGGCCATGAGACCGCCGGACTTTACCGGGAAGCCATCTTGTCGGCCAAGACCGTGTTTGTCAACGGCCCCATGGGGGTGTTTGAGCAGGAGCCCAGCGAGTACGGCACCAAAGAGGTGTGGAAGGCGCTGGCCGATACGGAGGGATTCACTGTTTTGGGGGGCGGGGACAGCATCACTGCCACGGAAAAGTATGGCCTGACAGATAAAATGGGTTATATCTGTACCGGCGGCGGCGCGCTGATCCGCTTCCTCACTGGTGAGGAGCTGCCGGTGGTAAAGGCCCTGCGCCATGGCGCGGGACTGTGTAAGGACTAATTTGCAGGAAGGGAGCGTAAGCATGGAAGAAACGAGAAAACGAGAGCTCCAGGCTTTTGCCGTGAAGATCCGTATGGCGGCCCTGGACGCGATTCACTCCCGGGGATCGGGGCACGTGGGCGGCGCGCTGAGCATTGCCGACGTGCTGGCGGTGCTCTATGGCGGCGAGATGAAGATTGATCCACAGGACCCCAGGAAGCCGGACCGGGATAAACTGGTGTGTTCGAAGGGCCACGCAGGCCCCGCGGTCTATGGCACCCTGGCGCTCAAGGGGTTTTTCCCCTACGATGAGCTGCGTACTTTGAACCGGCCGGGTACCCGGCTGCCCAGCCACTGCGACCGGAACAAGACCCCCGGCGTGGATATGACGACCGGCTCCCTGGGTCAGGGCACCTCTTTGGCCTGCGGCATGGCCCTGGGCGACAAGCTCAGGGGACTGGATTCCCGGGTGTTCCTCATCGTGGGCGACGGAGAGAGTGACGAAGGACAATGCTGGGAGGCTTTTGCTTTCGCCGCGGCGAAAAAACTGGATAATCTGGTGGTGCTGCTGGACTGGAACAAGCGCCAGCTGGATGGATGGACGGACGATGTGTATCCCATGGGGGACTATATGGCGAAATTCCAGGCTTTCGGTTTTGACGCGGTGAAGGTGGACGGCGGCGATGTGGCAGCCCTTTCCGGGGCGTTGGAGCGCACCCGCAAGGGGGAGGGCAAGCCCTTTGCCATCATCATGGACACCGAAAAGGGCCATGGCGTGCAGGAGGTGGCCGAAACGGTCATGAACCACAGCCTGCCTGTGAGCGACGAGCAGTTTGAAAAATGGACCGCCCAGCTTCGCTCTGAGCTGGCCGCATTGGAGGGTTGAGCCATGATGGAAATCGTATATACCGGCGAGATGGATCCCCGTATGTGTAAGACGGTGCTTGGGGAAACCATTCCCACCATTGCCGCGGATGATCCGGACGTGATCTATCTGGATGCGGACCTGATGAGCTGCATCGGAACGGGCAAATGGGCCAAAGAGAATCCCGGCCGGGCGGTCAACTGCGGAATTGCCGAGGCCAACATGACGGGGGTAGCCTGCGGGCTTGCCAGCGCGGGCTTCAAGCCCATCCTGCACACCTTCGGGCCTTTCGCCTCCCGCCGGTGCTATGACCAGGTTTTCCTGAGCGGGGGTTACGCGAAAAACGACATCACCATCATCGGGACCGATCCCGGTGTGACGGCCACCATGAACGGGGGCACCCATATGCCTTTTGAGGATGTGGCCCTTTACCGTGCCATCCCTGGCGCCACGGTGATTGACGTGACCGATCCTGCCTGTCTTGTGAGCGCCCTGCGCCAGTGCGTCAACCGTCCCGGCGTGAAGTACATCCGGGTGGGGCGCAAGCAGTATGCCCGGGTCTATGCGGACGGGAGCGAGCTGCCCATCGGTAAGGCGGTCACCCTTCGGGGCGGAAAGGACGCGGTGATTTTCGCTGCCGGCATTATGGTGCATGAGGCTATGCAGGCCGCAAAGACGCTGGAGGGGGAAGGCATCCAGGCCGCAGTGGTGGACCTGTTTACCATCAAGCCACTGGATGCGGACGCGGTGGAGCACTGGGCTGAGAAGACCGGCGCTGTCGTGGCGGCGGAAAACCACAACCGCCACGGCGGGCTCTACAGCGCTGTGCTGGAAGTGCTGGCCGAGCGCTGCCCGGTTCCCGCGGCCTGTGTGGCCGTAGAGGACGAGTTTGGTGAGGTCGGTCCCCAGGATTATCTCCAAGAGCGCTTTGGGCTTACCGCAGAGCATATTGTCAGCCAGGTGAAAGCAGTCCTTGCCAGAAAGGGCTGAAGCATGAAGCTGAGTTTTGGATTTGGGACAGGGACCCAGGAGGTTGAGGTCCCGGAGGAAAACCTGATGGGTGTGCTCCACGCCAACGAGGTGGAAACGGGGCTTACCGGGGAAGCGGAGGTCCGGCGGGCGCTGTCGGAGCCTATTGGCTCATCCCGCCTGCGGGATCTCGTGAAGCCGGGGGAAAAGGTCGCGATTGTGACCAGCGATATTACCCGGCCTATGCCAACCTGGACCGTGATGCCCGCCCTGCTGGATGAGCTGTACGCCGCCGGGTGTGTTCCGGAGGACATTACCCTGGTTTTTGCCCTGGGGTCCCACCGCCGCCACACCGAAGAGGAGCGGAAGCACCTGGCGGGTGAGCGGGCCTGGGCGGAGGTTTCCTGCGTGGATGCCGACGCTGCGGACTGTGTCCACATGGGGACAACCAAGGCGGGCACCCCGGTGGATATCACCCGGGTGGTGGCCCAGGCGGACCGGCGGATCTGTCTGGGGAATATTGAGTATCACTATTTTGCCGGATACTCCGGGGGGGCAAAGGCCATTATGCCCGGGGTGTCCACCCGGGCCGCCATCCAGTCAAACCATTCCATGATGGTGAGGCCGGAGGCCTGTGCCGGCGCTTTGGAGAGCAATCCCCTGCGGATGGACATTGAGGAGGCTGGGGCCGTCTGCGGCATTGACTTTATTGTCAATGTGGTGCTCAGCGAGCACAAAGAGATTTTGCGCTGCGTGGCGGGGGACGCGGTGGAGGCCCACCGGGCGGGCTGTGCCTTTCTGGACACCCTTTACCTTAAGGAGCTGCCCCGGGCCGCCGATATCGTTTTGGTCAGCCAGGGCGGCGCACCAAAGGACATGAACCTCTATCAGACCCAGAAGGCCCTGGACAATGCCCGCCACGCGGTCAAGCAGGGGGGCGTCATCATCCTCATCGGGTCCTGTAAAGAGGGGATGGGGGAGCGGGTATTCGAGGAGTGGATGACCACTGCTTCCTCCCCGGACGCTATGATTGAGCGCATTGGCCGGGATTTCCAGCTGGGTGGGCATAAGGCCGCCGCCATTGCCATGACCCTGAAAAAGGCGCAGGTGTGGCTGGTGTCCGACATGGAGCCGGAATTTGTGCGCTCCATCTTTCTGGAGCCCTGGCCCAGCGCCCAGGCTGCACTGGAAGCGGCGTTTGCCAAGCTTGGGCCGGAGGCCGCCGTACTGGCCATGCCCTATGGAGGTTCCACTTTGCCCAGAGTGGCCGATCACAAATAAGGAGAAGATTGCGATGGACTATGCAAAGGAATCCCTGAAACTGCATTACGAATGGAAAGGCAAGCTGGAAGTGACGCCTCGGGCGGCGGTGGACACCAAGGAGGCATTGTCCCTGGCCTATACCCCCGGCGTGGCTGCCCCCTGCCTGGAGATCCAAAAGGATGTGAGCAAGTCCTTTGAACTCACCCGCCGGTGGAACACGGTGGCGGTGGTCACAGACGGAACCGCCGTTCTGGGACTGGGGGACATCGGCCCCGAGGCGGGTATGCCTGTCATGGAGGGCAAGTGCGTTCTGTTCAAAGCGTTTGGTGAGGTGGACGCCATCCCTCTGTGTGTGCGCAGTAAGGACGTGGACGAGATCGTCAATACCGTCCGCCTCCTGGCCGGTTCCTTCGGCGGGGTGAACCTGGAGGATATTTCAGCTCCCCGCTGCTTTGAGATTGAGAAGAAGCTGAAGGAGTGCTGCGATATTCCCATCTTCCACGACGACCAGCACGGCACCGCTGTGATTACCCTGGCCGGGGTCATCAACGCCCTGAAGCTGGTGGGGAAGAAGCTGAACGAGGTGAAGATTGTCACCTCCGGGGCCGGAGCTGCCGGCATCGCCATTATCAAGCTGCTTATGTCTATGGGCCTGAAAAACGTGATCATGACCGACCGCAAGGGAGCTATCTATGAGGGCCGGGAGGGCCTGAACCCCATCAAAGAGGAGATGGCCAGGATCACCAACTTCAACAAGGAGAAGGGTTCTCTGGCCGAAGTTGTGAAGGGCGCTGACGTGTTCATCGGTGTTTCCGCCCCCGGAACCCTTACTGGGGAGATGGTGAAAACCATGGCCAAGGACCCGGTCATCTTTGCCTGCGCCAATCCGACTCCCGAGATTTTCCCTGACGAGGCCAAGGCGGCCGGGGCGGCGGTGGTCTCCACAGGCCGGAGCGACTTCCCCAATCAGGTCAACAATGTGCTGTGCTTCCCCGGCATCTTCCGGGGGGCCCTGGATGTCCGGGCCAGCGACATCAACGATGAGATGAAGGTTGCCGCGGCCTATGCTATCGCGGGCCTGGTCAGCGATGAGGAGCTCAACGCAGAGTACATTCTCCCCGCCGCATTCGACCCAAGGGTGAAGGACGCGGTGGCCCAGGCGGTGGCCGAGGCGGCTCGGAAGTCCGGCGTGGCCCGGATTTGAACAGATACCAGAAAAGGAGAGACGGAAGCTATGTTTGACGCAAAAAAAGTAAAGCTGGGAATCGCCCCAATCGGCTGGTGCAACGACGATATGCCGGAACTGGGCGGAGAGAACACGTTCAAGCAGACCGTCAGTGAAATGGCGCTGGCCGGGTTTACCGGCTGCGAAATCGGCAACAAATACCCCTCTGATCCCGCCGAGCTGAAGCATCAGCTGGATCTGCGGGGAATGCGGATTGCCAGCCGCTGGTTCTCCTCTTTCCTCCTCACCAAGCCCTATGAAGAGGTGGAAAAGGAGTTTGTCCGAGAGCTGGATTTCCTGGCCGCCGTGGGCGCTGACCGTATCAATGTCAGCGAGCAGAGCGGCTCCATTCAGGGCCAGATGGACACTCCCATCCTCACGGGCAGCCATAAGCCCGTGATGGACGATGCCCAGTGGGACCGGTTCTGCGACGGACTGAACAAGCTGGGCAAGGTGGCTGTGGAGCGGGGCTTCAAGCTGTGCTTCCACCACCATATGGGCACCGTGGTGCAGACCGCCGGCGAGACTGACCGCATGATGGCCAACACCGATCCCCGGTATGTGTTCCTGTGCTATGACACCGGCCACTTTACTTTTGCCGGGGAAGATCCCCTGGCCATGCTCCGGAAGTATGTGGACCGGGTGGGCCACGTCCATTTGAAGGATATGCGCCTGGACGTGGTAGAGCAGGCCCGCAAGAACAGCTGGAGCTTCCTCCAGGCTGTTCGGAACGGGGCGTTTACGGTCCCTGGAGACGGAAATGTGGACTTTGACCCCGTATTCAAGCTGCTCTCTGAAGCCAAGTATGAGGGCTGGCTGCTGGTGGAGGCCGAGCAGGACCCGGCCAAGGCCGATCCCCTGGAGTATGCCCAGAAGGCCCGCGCCTATATCAAAGCCCACACCGGTCTGTAAAGGAGGCCCCTTATGACCTACTTTGACAGAGAGATCAAGCCCGGCTACAACGCCTATATCGACGCCGCTGTGGACGATATGGGGACGCAGATGGACGTGGGCCTGCTGGTTTTGGAGGCAGGGCAGAGCTATACAATTGAGGAGGGGGAAAAGGAGACCGCCGTACTTCTCTTCTCCGGCCATGTGACCTATGAGTGGAATGGAAAACGCGAAGAAGCGGTTCGGCCGGACTGCTTCCGCCATGAGGCGTACTGCCTGCTGGCACCCCGGGAGACAAGGATCGTCCTCACCGCCCACGACCACAGTGAGCTCTATATCCAGAAGACAGTAAACCCCACCCGCTATGCGGCAGTGATGTACACCCCGGAAACCGTCCAGGTACAGCACGCCGGAGCCCAGGGGGAGCTGATGGGCTGTATGCGCCGGGAGATCAAGACCTTTTTCGATTATGACAACGCCCCCTTCTCCAGAATGGTGCTGGGAGAAGTGCTGAATTTCCCGGGCAAATGGTCCTCCTACCCGCCCCACCACCATCCCCAGCCGGAGGTCTATTTCTACCGCTTCGACCATCCCCAGGGATTTGGAGCCGGCTTTGCCAACGGCGAAATTTATAAGACAGGGCACAATGGCCTTTCGGTAATTACCAGTGGTTTCCATTCTCAGACCGCGGCGCCCGGATATGCTATGTGCTATGCCTGGGGAATCCGCCATCTGGACGGCGACCCTTGGAAAAAGACCCGCATCGACGACCCGGAGCACGCCTGGCTTTGGAAGGCTGACGCCAATGAGCATATTTTTCAGATGGAAGGAGAGGAGCGCAGATGAGCAAAACCGTCCGGCTGACCATGGCGCAAGCCTTGGTCCGTTTTCTGGAGAACCAGTATATTGATGTGGACGGCAGGGCAGCCCCGTTTGTCCGGGGGGTATTCATTATCCCCGGCCATGGCAATGTGGTAGGTCTGGGTCAGGCCTTGACCCAGGAGGGACACCGCTTGGAGATCTATCAGGGAAAGAACGAGCAGGGGATGGCCCAGGCCGCCGTGGCCTTTGCCAAGCAGATGAAGCGCAAGCAGATATTTGCGGTGACCTCTTCCGTCGGCCCCGGCGCGGCCAATATGGTGACGGCCTGCGGCACCGCTACCTCCAACAACATCCCTCTGCTGGTGCTTCCCGGCGACACCTACGCCTGCCGCCAGCCTGACCCGGTGCTCCAGCAGGTGGAGCATATCAACAGCATGGCCACCACGACCAACGATGCGTTTAAGGCCGTATGCCGCTATTGGGACCGCATCGTGCGGCCGGAGCAGCTGATGAGTGCCTGCCTCAATGCTTTCCGGACCCTTACCGATCCGGCGAACACCGGCGCGGTATGTCTGGCCATGCCCCAGGACGTGGAAGGGGAGGCCTATGACTATCCAGAGAGCTTCCTCCAGAAGCGGGTCTGGCGGCTGGAGCGCCGTCCCGCCACGGAGGCTGCCCTGATCGAAGCGGCGTCCGCCATCCGCGCCGCCAGACGGCCCATGCTGGTATGCGGCGGCGGCGTGCGGTACAGCGAGGCCCACGAACAGTTCCGGGAGTTTGCAGAAAAGACCGGCATCCCCTTTGGAGAGACCCAGGCGGGCAAATCCGCTGTGGAGTGGACCCATCCCCTGAACCTGGGCGGTCTGGGGGTTACCGGCTGTTCTGCAGCCAATGAGATCGCCGTGGAGGCTGACCTGATTATTGGAGTGGGTACCCGGTATACCGACTTCACCACTGCCTCCAAATGGCTGTTCCGAGAGGATGCCAGATTTGTCAACATCAATGTCTCTGAATTCCAGGCCCTGAAGCTGGATGCCATTCCGGTGGTGGCCGATGCCAGGGATGCCCTGCCCCGGCTGTTAAAGATGGTGGAGGGCTATAAGGCTCCTTACCAGGGAGAGGTTGAGGCCGCCCGAAAGAAGTGGGCGGAGGAATTGGTCTGTCTGGACGGTGTGGAATTTGAAGACACCGACGAATGGCGGCCTATCATCAACGACGCCAACTATGCTTCCGCCAGACGCTTCGCCCACGATTTGGATGCCCAGCTGTGCCAGACTACAGCCCTGGGGGCCATCAATGCCTTTATGTCCCAAGGGGATGTGGCCATCGGCGCCGCCGGCTCCCTGCCCGGGGATATGCAGCGTATGTTCCGCCCCACCGGTGTGGACACTTATAATATGGAATATGGGTACTCCACCATGGGGTATGAGATTGCCGGCGCCCTGGGGGTGAAGCTGGCAGTGGGAGAGGAGCATGAGGTCTACGCGTTCTGCGGAGACGGCAGCTTCAATATGCTTCATGGGGAACTTATCACCGCTGTTCAGGAGCACAAAAAAGTGAACATCTGTGTTTTTGACAACGCCAGTTTTGGCTGCATCAACAACCTGCAAGTGGGGCACGGCAACCTGACGCTGTGCACGGAGCTGCGTATGCGGGGAGAGGACGGCGGTCTCAGCGGAAAGTTTCTGGATATTGATTATGCCAAGGTAGCGGAGGCCTATGGCTGCAAGGGCTATCACGTCCGCACCATGGCTGAGCTGAAGGCTGCTCTGGCCGATGCCAAAATGGTGAGGGACCGGCCGGTGCTCTTTGACATCAAGGTGCTGCCCAAAACCATGACCGATGGCTACGGAGCCTGGTGGCGGGTAGGGGACGTGGAGGTTTCACAGAGGGAGGAAAACCTGACGGCCTATCAAGAACATTTGGAGCATGAAAAAGACGCGAGAAAGTACTAATCCTGATCTGTAAACAAAAGGAGAGACTACTTTATGGACAACATTTTAAAGATCGGTATCGTGGGTTGCGGGGCTATTGGCAAGGACCATTCCCGCCGGATCATGGACACTGTGCCCGGCGCTGCCGTAGTTGCCGTTTCCGACTACGCGGCGGCGGCGGCCGACGAGACTGCGGCCAAGTACGGCATCAAGTCCTACGGGAATGACTGCGACGCCATGATCCGTGATCCTGAGGTGGAGGCGGTGGTCATCACCTCCATCGACCCGACGCATCACGACTATGTGATGAAGGTTTTGGCGGAGAAGAAGTGGTGTTTCTGCGAGAAGCCTCTGAGCCAGAATGCCGCCGACTGTGAGGAGATCATCAAGAGGGAGTTGGAGATCGGTAAGCGGCTGGTGCAGGTGGGCTTTATGCGCCGCTATGACCGGGGGTACGCTGAGATGAAGCGCATCATTGACTCCGGTGAGATCGGCGCGCCTCTGGTCATCAAAGCCTGCCACCGCAATGTGAGCCAGGGCCCCGGGTTCAAGACGGAGAACGGTGTCACCAATGTGGCGATTCACGAGCTGGATATCTGCCGCTGGCTGTTGGGCGACGAGTATGAGGATGTGCAGTGCGTAAAGGTCCGCCAGAGCGCCAACTCGAACAAGGGCTATGACAATCCCCAGGTCATGCTGCTGCGGACCAAGAAGGGCTGCTTCATTGATGTGGAGGTCCAGGTAGCCGACGGCTATGGCTATGACATCCAGTGCGAGGTGGTCTGCGAGAATGGGACTGTGAAACTCCCCGACCCCTACGCCGTGGTGCGCCGTTCCCGCCCTGCAGGGTGGGAAAGTGTGCAGCCCGCTGAATGTATGCCCATTATGACCGACTGGAAAGAGCGCTTCATTGAGGCTTACGACATTGAGTTGTGCAAGTGGGTGGAGAGCGTCCACGCAGGAAAGCTCACCGGGCCGTCCGCCTGGGATGGCTATGTGGCCTGTGTGGCTGGAGACGCCCTTAACGCATCCAGAGGAACCTCTTCTTTCAAGAAAGTAGAGACCATCGAAAAGCCGGAGCTTTATAAATAAGTACAGACTGTGGAGAGAAGGGGCCGAAGGCGGTGCCGCCGTAAGGTGATATCGGATTTCGGCCCCTGCTCCATTCCAAAGACCGAAAACGATTGCGAAGAAACGAAAAATATAGCGAGTTACAAATACAGTTGGGGAAGCACAAGAGAAAAATTGGTGATTTTGTCGAAAATAGATGGTGCAAAGTCGTTAAAAACGCCAAAAAATCAGAGTACAAATACAATACGATTGACGAATTTATATTATTTTGCTACAATGAGCCTGTGGAAAAGAGTGTGAACGAAAACGTGTCCGAAGGTGCGGGGCACGTCGGCGGGAGGGGAGCTTCAAGGCCTTAGCTCCTGAGGGACGCCGGGAGTCGAACCATAGAAAGGAGCAACGATGTGAAAACCAAGAGAGCGCGCAGACCTTTTAGCAAGACCCGGTTGAAAAACCAGATCCTGAATGTGGTGAAGAACCCGTTCAATATTATTGTGGCGGTCACCCTGGTGATTTTGTTTTGCCTCATCGTAATCCCTCTGCTCCAGATGATCGCTTCGACCTTTACCACTGCCCGGGCAGAGGTGAAGCGCATTGGCGGCCAAGTGGGCGATTTTACCCTCTATTATTGGAAGTACCTGCTGGTGGGCAAGCTTTCCGGCGCTACCCTGTGGGGCCCCTTGAAGAATTCCTTGATCTGCGGATTCTTCACCGTGCTGGTCTCCGTACCGCTGGGCTCGGTGCTGGCTTGGCTGGTGGTTCGTTCCGATCTGCCGGGAAAAAAGATCATCGGTATGCTGGTGGTCATCCCCTACATGATCCCCTCCTGGTGTAAGGCCCTGTGCTGGCTGGCTGTGTTCCGGAATAAAACTTCCGGGTCGCTGGGCTTCCTGGCAGGTTTGGGCCTCCCCATTCCGGACTGGCTGGCTTATGGCCCGGTGGCCATCGTATTGTGTATGTCGCTGCACTATTACGCTTTCTCTTACATTCATGTGTCTTCCGCTCTCCGGTCAATCAATTCGGAGCTGGAAGAGATGGGCGACATTTGCGGAGCCAATCAGGTTCAAATATTGAAATCCATCACACTGCCTCTGGTGCTGCCCAGCATTTTGTCCGCCATTGTCATGACCCTGAGCAAATCTATCGGTACTTACGGCGTGGCGGCCAACCTGGGCTCCCGGATTGGTTACTTCACCCTGGCAACCAAGATGAAGACCTTCATCAACGGCGGTCCTCAGGGCGTAGGCTATGCCATGAGTTTGGTGCTGATCAGCCTCGCCGCTCTCATTATTTTTGCCAACCAGCGCATCGTGGGCGTTCGTAAGAGCTACGCCACCATCGGCGGCAAGGGCGGACGCTCCACCGAGATGCATTTGGGCAAGGCGAAGGCCCCCCTGATGGGCTTCTTGGTGCTGTTCCTGTTTGCCGCAATGGTAGCTCCCATGTTCGTCCTGGTGATGGAGACCTTCCAGATTACTACCGGAAACGGATACGGCCTGAGCAACCTGACCCTTTACAACTGGATTGGCACTTTGGACGAAGCAGAGCGGTATACCTCCATGCCGGGCATCTTCCAGAACAAGGAGTTCGGCAACGCGGTGTTCAACACCATCCGCCTGACGGCCATCGGTTCGATTATCACCGCATTCTGCGGCCAGTTCCTGGGTTATATCGCTACCCGCGGCCGCGGCAAATGGTACGGCAATCTCACCGAGCAGTTGGTGTTTATTCCCTACCTGATGTCCGGTGTGGCATTCTCCTCCATGTACGTGGCTATGTTCAACCGGCCCCGCCTGGGCGGCCTGATCCCCGCCCTCTATGGAACCTTTACCTTAATTGTTCTGACATCGGTGGTCAAACACTTCCCCTTTGCCAGCCGCTCCGGCCAAGCCAATATGCTCCAAATTGCCTTGGAGCTGGAAGAGGCTGCTGACATCAACGGCGCAAGCTTCTTCCAGCGTATGAGAAAGATCGTCCTGCCTCTGGCGAAAAACGGCTTTATCTCCGGCTTCATGCTTACCTTTATCAGTATTGCCAAGGAGCTGGACCTGATCATTATCATGATGGATAAGCATACTCAGACTATGTCCTATCTGGCGTTCACTTATTCCCAGGAGGGTTACAACCAGATGGCGGATGCCGTTTCCGTGTGCGTGCTGCTGTTCATCCTAGTATGCTATATCATCGCCAACCGCTTTGGCGCCGATATCGGTAAGGCCTGGTAAACGAGACAAGGAAAGGAAGGGAAAACCACATGAGCCGAATTGAACTTAAACATATTGACAAATTTTATGGCGATAACCATGTGCTGCGGGACATCAACCTGACCATTGAAGACGGCGATTTTATGACCCTGCTGGGTCCCTCCGGCTGCGGCAAGACCACCACTCTGCGTGTTGTCTCCGGCTTGGAGAAGCCCCAGAACGGCATCATGACCATCGACGGGGTGGAGATGATCAACGCGGACACTGCCTATTACGCCGAGCCCAGCAAGCGCGGACTGAATCTGGTGTTCCAGTCCTATGCCCTGTGGCCCCACATGACTGTCCGGGAGAACATTTCGTTCGGCCTGAAGATCCAGAAGCTGCCCAAGGATGAGATTGAGAAGCGCCTGAAAGAGTCTCTGCGGATGATGCGGATTGAGGAGTACATTGACCGCTATCCCAACGAGCTGTCCGGAGGACAGCAGCAGCGCGTGGCTATCGCCCGTGCCGTGGCCTCCAACCCCAGGCTGCTGCTTCTGGACGAACCTCTGTCCAATCTGGACGCGCGGCTGCGTATTGATATGCGGTCCGAGCTGCAACGGATTCACAGGGAGCTGGGCACCACCATTATCTACGTCACCCACGATCAGGTGGAGGCTCTGACGATGTCCACCAAGATCGCCTTGTTCAAAGCGGGTGAGCTCAGCCAGGTGGCCACGCCCCTGGAGCTTTACATGAACCCGGTGGATCTTCAGGCCGCAGACTTTATCGGCAATCCCCGGATCAACCTGCTGGAGGGCACCGCGGAGATGAAGAACGGTGACCTGCACGTGAAGAGCGAGCTGGGCGAGCACGTATTCCCCAAGTCCGACATGACCGACGAGCCCATTCGTGAAGGTGTATTCCCCTGCGTAGTGGCGGTCCGGCCCGAACAGGTCCATATTTCCACCGAGGCGGGCGGGGATGCTTTGGCCGTCAAGGTTTATGCCAACCAGTTCGCCGGGTCTGAGACCTTGGTGTCCCTGCGGGCAGGGGAGAGTGATTTCCTGTCCAAGCAGATCGGCCTGACTTATTATGAGATGGACCGGACCGTTTATGTTCACATTCCCCCCGAGAAGATCAACGTGTACGATGCTGAGAGCACCCGGCTGATCAAGCGGGCCCACTAAGGTTTCTTCACCGCCCTGCGGTGTATGAAATGTACCAGCCATTCAAAAGCGGAATCAAATGAGGAAAGGACCTCAAATTTTGAAAGGAGAGACTTGGAAATGAAAAAGCGCAAACTCTTGTCCCTGCTCCTGGCCCTGGCTATGATTATTGGCCTTGCCGCTTGCAGCAGCGGGGAAACCCCGGAGACCAAG
This sequence comes from uncultured Oscillospiraceae bacterium, assembly GCA_910588135.1. GTDB lineage: Bacteria > Bacillota > Clostridia > Oscillospirales > Oscillospiraceae > Enterenecus. The sequence continues at coordinate 40,985 of CAJUOT010000015.1, forward strand.
GGCCCCTCTTCCGGGAACGAAGAGACTAAGGACCCCAGCGATGGCCCGGATGGTCCGGAGGAGACCTTGCCTCCCGTGGAAGACTCCGACTTCTTTGGCCCCATTTATGACGAGTGGAGCACCATGACCGATGAAGAGCTCTATGCCAAGGCTATTGAGGAAGTGAAGGCCGAGGGCGCGATCAATGTCTATGCCACCTCATCCAAAATGCTGAAAAATGAGGAAGCGTGGCTGGAGACCTACCCTGAGCTGGAGATCGCCATTATGGACATGGACCAGGACGAGGTTCTGGAGAAGAGCGTGCTGGAACATGACTCCGGCAACATCTTGGGCGACGTGCTCCAGGCCAAGGACGTGAACGGCGATGTGTTCTTCGACTACTACGAGGAGGGCATCTGCTCCGCGTTCTATCCCAAGGACATCTCTGAGAAGGTTGACGAGGACTTGCTCCGTTTCGGCTATCCCCTGTATGCCTCCCAGTCCTTCTGGTACTACAACACTGAAGCGTTCCCCGATGGCCAGCCTGTGACCAACTGGTGGCAGATCATTGAGAAGAAGGACGACGGCACCCAGAAGTACCGCCTGTTCACCAAGGAGATCGGCACTGAGACTGCCTATCTGTCCCTGTTTGCCAGCTTTGTGGTCAATGCTGACCAGATGGAGCAGGCCTACAAGGATCTCTATGGCACGGATCTGGAGTATACCTATGATCCTTCCGGCTTCGATTTTGAAGTTCCTGAGAACAACGCCGGTCTGGAGTATATGTGGCGGTTCAGCCAGATGCAGATGACCTTCATCGGCGACGGCGACGAATTGGTTCAGGCTGTCCACAATTCCACCAAGGACGATCCCGCCCTGTGCCTGGCCTCCGGCGGCAAGATCGGCAACCGCGACGAGTCCGGTTTCAATATCGCGTGGCTGACCAATTTGGCCCCCTACACTGGCCTTGAGAACTGCGAGTATCTGTATGTGGTGGAAGGCTGCAAGCACCCTGCTGCCGCCCGCCTGTTCATCCGCTGGGTCACCGGTGGCGCTGACGGCAAGTCCGGCGGCCTCAAGCCCTTCTCCAAGGAAGGCAACTGGCCTGTGCGCTCTGATGTGGAAGGCGATTGGAACCCTGTCTCCCTGGCTGACTCCGGTGCCATTGAGCCCGATCTGGCCGCCATCAATGATGTGTTCCGTGATACCCAGGATCTGTGGACCTACTGGCTGAGCGTCAGCCCCTTCACCAAGTAAGCAAATCCTGAAAAGCCATTTTCCCCCGCGGAGCGGGTGAATGCCTGCCCCGCGGGGACTTTTTATAACCAATGCGGCTGAAGGGAGGAGTTCTGAGCCCATGGATAAGCAGGACGATTTCTATCGACAGGTAGACAGGGCTGAGCGGGAGCGGAGGAAACAGGAACGGAAGGAAAAATGGAAGAAGCGGGAGCGGAATTTTTGGAAGGCTTTTCTTTTCACAGAGGATGGAAAGCCCAAAAGTGGTCTGCTGATCTATACATTTTGCCTGAGTTTTGTTTTTCTGGGCGTCTATATTGGCGCGTTTTACTTTATCATTGAGGCGCTGACCGTGCCTCTGGCTGATCTGCCGCCTACGTTAGGTAACCTGATCCAGTCCCTGCTGGTAGGTGCCGTGGGGGCGGCCGTCAGCGCCCTGCTCCATGTGCTTCTCTCCGACAAACGTTTGGCCTTTGGAACCCATCTGTGGCTGGCGCTGTATACTGTCGCGGCGGGGATTACCTTGTGCCTGATGCTTCAGGAGTGGGAGGCAATTTGGTCTATGCTGATCTTTGCCCTCTGGTTTGCAGTGATTCCCGTGGCTTTCGGAACGCTGGTCACATTTCTGCTGTACCGGCGGGATTATAAGCCCGTTCAGACAGTAGAGGAAAAACCGGAATGGAAGAAGTATACTGATCGGCGGTGAGAACTTGCTGAAGCTGCACTTTCTGAATGTGGGAGATGGGGACGCAGCTCTGATTGAGGACCTAGCGGGAGATCGGCCTTACCGGATGCTGGTGGATACGGGGGATGCCTGCCCGGCACAAGAGAGCGGCTCGTGTCAGACGACCGCGGCGAAGTACCTGCGCCGGCACAGGGTTGAACGTCTGGATGCTGTGGTGGTGACACACCTTCATATGGACCATTTTGGCGGCCTGCGGAATGTGCTGGAAACGGTAGAGGTGGGCCAGGTATATTCCGGTTTTTTTCCATCGCCTTCCGCCCAGAGCCTTACTCCGGATCCTAATGCAATAAAAACTGTCAAGGGGCTTATTCAGTGCCTGGAGTTGTGGCGTCAGGATGTGGAGGAACTGCGCCGGCGGGGAGTGAAGCTGTGTCCTGCCGAGGGGGCAGGGAAACTGGAGCTTACTCCGGCGCTTCAGGCAGAACTGCTCTGCGCCGACCCTTTTGACTGCACAGTCCAAAGCCGGGTTTGGGAGGCCCTGCTGGCGGGCGAGGAGGTGCCGGACAGCCTTGTGTACTGGTCGTCTAAGTTTCGTAACCCTGGTTCGCTCCGGGTGTCATTGCATTACGCTGGCCGGCGGATTGAGCTGGCGGGCGATTGCCTTGGCAGTGAATGGGAAGGTCAGGCTGAGCCGTGTGATCTGCTGAAGGTGCCCCACCATGGGGATGGAAAGTCTATGACCCCTTTGGCTGCAGACCGCCTGCGTCCTAAATGGGCCGTAATTTCCTGCGGTGGGAAATATATTTCCCGGAAGGATAGACCCTCTGAACTGACCCTGGCCCTGTTGCGAAACCAGGGAACCAGAATATGGTTCACGGGTTCCTTTTCTGCCTTTGGGGAGGCGGGCAACGACTGGGAGAGTGTGGAATTTTCTATTTTTGAGGATGGGAGTGTTCTCACCCCAGATGACCGCATCAGCGGTGGGAGGTAGATATATGATTACGACTGTCATGTTTGATATGGGCGGGACGCTGGAAGATATCTATGTGGATGACCGCTCCGAGAGGCAGGCCATTGAAAAGCTTCAGAATATGCTTTTGAGTTATGGCCTGGATCCCCAGGTGAGCTGTGATCAGCTTAAGACGCGGGTTGACGAGGGGTGGCTGCGCTATGGTGAGTATCGAGATTCCTGCGATGTGGAGCTGAAGCCAATTGCAATCTGGAAAGATTATGTTTTGAAGGACTTTAATTTTCCCGCAGAGGTGCTGGAGCCTCATTGTGAGGAGATTGCCCATATGTGGGAAGTCACCCATTACCACCGTTCCCTGCGTCCGAGAGTGGCAGAAATGCTGAAGAATTTGAAGGATATGGGTCTGAAGCTTGGAATTATCAGCAATACTGCTGCACTTTATCAGGTTTTTGATATTTTGGAGGAGTACGGCATCCGGGACTATTTCCAGGATGTGACTCTGTCCTCTGTGACGGGGATGCGCAAGCCTACCCCGGACATTTTTCAGGTATCCTTACGGCAGCTCCAATCCCGCCCGGAAGAGTGTGTTTATGTAGGGGATACGGTATCACGGGACATTATTGGCTCTAAGAGGGCTGGTTTTGCCAAGGCGATTCAAATTTGTTCCCAGCTTACTAAAATGAAGGATTGTGGAATCAAGAGGGAGTTTGAGCCGGATTATTTGGTGGAAGACATTTACGATGTCTATCCCATACTCTGTGGTTTGGTTCATGTACAGAGTGCTTGAGACTGTTCCTAAGCTGATATTCTGAGCTCAACGGCGGAGATATATCAGGAACTGATCTGCACTGTTTGATGTCAGTAGAGCAATTTGAGGGTGAAATTGGAATGAGACAAGGTTCGGTAAGGGATAAGGCTAAAGCTGAACAGAAGAATTGCTTCGAGGTAGGCTGGATAGAGTGTGGTAGCGATTAAAAGCTGCCATAACTTATAAAAGCAGGGAATAGTGAAGAGTAGCAATGATATTGAAAAAGCACCCGCCATATTTTGGATGGAGGGTGCTTTTTTAATGTTATAATCGGGGCGCGTCGGAATTTAGCAATCGTCAGACAGAAACCTCGCGGTTCCTGAAATTTTTCCAGAATGAGTTAGGCCTTGTTTGAAAAATGGAGGAAACTGTGTTAAGTCAACAAGGTAGCGATAGGGGCAAGGTAAACGAAAGCGAGAAAAGACGCATCCAATTTGTCATATTTGGCGGCGATCCTGCGAAACCATTTGAGCTTTTCTCTCAAGCACTCAACCCAATGGTGTTCCAGGGCTATCTGTTCGACGAGGGGCAGCTATAGAACGGGGGCGGCTCCTATGGCACGAAAGAAGAAACCCAACGACTACGGCACAGGAATACCCCTCCATGAAGTGGAGGCCCTGGCCCGGGTGCTGCTCCCAGAAATTCAAGCCTTTTTCGAGAGTGAGGAAGGGCAGAGGGAGTTTGCGGAATGGAACGCACAGCGGGGCGCTGAACAAAAGGAATAGGCATAGCACAAGGCGGGAACATCCTCAAACGATGCTCCCGCCTGTATTTATTTTTGATCCCCGGATAACGAAAGCAAATGTCCTGGCATTTGAATTCGATGCTGTGCCGGAATGGCAGGGTCATGCGTCCCCCACAAAGCCAGGGCGAAATCCACACCGGCGGCGTGGGCGCACTGACTGTCATAAATGCTGTCACCCACATAGAGCACCCTTTCCCGATGTGCGCCGGACAGCTCCATGTACTTCAAGAGCGGGGCCGGGGTTGGTTTGTGCTCTGCGGTATCTTCGGCGCACACTACGGTTTGGAAATAGCCGCCAATGCCAAATCGGTTAAAATCATGGGCAAATTCCTCCCTGGTTTTCGAGGTGACGATACCCAGCGCCAGCCTCTGCTCCCGCAATTTCGCCAGTGCCTCCGCCACCCCGACGAACAGCGAGACGGCATCTTCATATTTGTGCATTTTCTCGATCCACAAGGTCAGGGCAGCAGGAACGTCAGCAACACCAAGCCGTTTCAGGGCGTCCGCCCCGGTGATGCCCAGCGCAAAGGTGAGCGCCTGTTCCTTATAGTGCCTGCCCGTCAGCTCCTCCAGGGTGTCACGCAGAGAGGGCAGAATGGCCCGTTCGGTGTCGATCAAGGTTCCGTCCAAATCAAAAACGATGTGAGAGTACTTCATCCTATGCTTCCCTCTCCTTCCAGCCGCCGAATGACCCGATAGGGATTGCCCACGGCCACGCAGCTTGCCGGGATATCCCGGTTGACAACGCTGCCCGCTCCGATGACGGCATTTTCCCCAATGGCCACGCCGGGTAGAATCACAGCTTTTGCGCCGATCCATACCCCGTCTTGTATAACCACGGGCTTGGCCCAGGTGCGGAAAAAGGTGGCGTTTTTTCTCCGCCAGTCATCCGGCAGGCGCTCCGCAGGGAAAACCGGGTGGGAAGCGGTGCATATCTGTACGTCGGAGGCGATGAGCACCTTGTTCCCCACATGAATGGGTCTGTCGTCCACAAAGGTGCAGTTCATGCCAATAACCACATTACTGGCCAAAAAGATGTTTTTTCCGTGATTACAGTGAAAAGGGGTGTCAATGGACACGTTTTCCCCGATGGCTCCCAGGAGCTCCCGGAGGATGCTCTCCCGCTTTTCGTGGTCGCTGTAATCAGTGAAGGAGTATTCCCGGGTCAGTTCCCGCGCCCGGGCAATAAGGCGCAGGGCCTCATCGCCTGCGGTCTCTAAAAAATCCGCTGCTTCGTAGTACATGGGGCCCTCCTAAGCAAAGCTGTTCTCCACAACGCCTGGGAGTAGGGCATAAATGGAGCCGCCGATCTGGCCCTCAAAATACGACTTGAGCGCCAAAATCTTTTTCCAGCGGTCCACGGTGGCGGGATGTACTCCGTATCGAATGGTCACATCCACGAACCGCTTTTCCAGCAGGCAGAAACCGGAGGGCAGGGCCAGCGCGTCGCAGAGCTGAACCAGGCGGTCATAGTCGTCATAGACCGCGCCCGCCACAAATTCCTCCATAAATTGATAGTCTTCCCGGCTCATATCAAACGTTCCAATGGACGTGCCGACATCTTGAATCATAAAGGCGTGGGAAATGCAGACCTGGGCGGCCTTTTTCCACCCCCGCTCCATGCAGTAGCGGTAGCCATCCAGCAGGTGCCGCTCCGAGGTCACCCCCGCGTAGCGCCCAATATCGTGCAGCAGACCCAGGACATAGGCTCGCTCGGCAGACAGGCCGGGGCAGTACGACGCAATGTTTTGACAGGCTTCCGCCACATAACGGGAGTGGGCAGACCATGGGCCAGGATTTTGTTCCTCGGCCCAAGCTAGGGCGGCCTCCGCTGTTTTCCGATCCGGCGTCATGGTATCCCCCCTTATCATTTGACAGCAAAGCGTTTCAGCTTCCGGTGATCCCAGCGCTCCTCCAGGTCCAGCGTGAGCGTGAGGCACTCGCCTTTCGCCCGCCACTCGTCCACCAGCTCCGCCTGACGCATGGGGTTCAGGCGGATGTTTTCCGTCCCGCCGCGGGGATACACCAGGTACACATCCCCCGTGCAACCGTCCACCGCCTGGAGAAATTCCTTCATGTCCGTAATTTTAACGTTCATACCGCATACCTCCGCAAAAATGATGTTGAAGGGTCACCCCTCAAGTGTCATTTTAGCGCGAGGCCAATAAAAGGAATATCCTGTTCCCGCCCTCAATTATCAATATCCTGCCATTTCCTGCGATACTCCGACGGTGTACATCCCATAGCGTCTCGAAAGGTTTTACCAAAATAGCTGCTGCTGCCCAGGCCGCAGAGCTGGCCCACTTCGGTGACCGGCGCTTTGGATTCCAAAAGAAGGCGGCACGCCTGCTGGAGCCGGTAGCTTTTCATATACTCCACCGGGGTAGTGTGGAGGCACTCCCGAAAGGCCCGAAAGCATTCCCGCTCACTCAAAAATGCGGCTCCGGCCAAACCAGATACGGTGATTTTTTCCGAATAGTGCTCATGGATATAGATCATCATTTCCTTGATTTTTTCGCTGCTTTTTCCCCGGCGGGCAGGGGTATTCATAAGGGAGCGGGCCAGCTCAAAAAGGGCCAGCCAAATTTCAGACAGGGTGTTTCGGAGCCTTACCTCGTAACCGAATTCATCAGGGGAGAGGCGAAATGCCTCCTTGATCTGCTCCAAAACCGCCGCCTGGGCCGGGTCCGCGGGGAAAAGGGACAGCATCTCCACTTGGCCTGCCGATGACAGAGGGGTGAGATACCGCTCCCCAATGCGGCTTTCCGATCTGCCCAGCAGGGACGGCTCAAAAATATGCAGCAGCTGAATGGTGCCCGGTTCCGCTGTGGTCATGTGGAGGACATTGGCGTTTACCAGTACCGCGGAGCCTTCGGGCAAATGGGCCATTCCGCCGGGGGTGTGGTAGTGCATACAGCCTTTTTGCGTGTAGGACAGTTCCACCGCGCCGTGCCAGTGCCAGGGAGCGGAGCGGTCCGGGTAATAGTCCATTTCCACCCGAGAGGCGATGTAAGGGAAATCGGGAGCAAAGCCGGGGAGCAGCTCCTCCTTGCTCCCCGCTTGAAATATGATTTTGTGAATGTTTTTGATATCAACCACCTCAAAGAAGTCCAATTGCTCAAGTACAAAAGTTGTCACTTCATGTGGCAAAAATTAACCGTGGAAATATGGTTCGACCCTATTTTACCTGTGACAATGCCGCTCCAAATAAATTATAGTACGCAACGCAGAAAAGAGCAAGGGTGGGAAAAGCTGTTATGAAGGGACCCCTTGTCAAGTGGCAGAGGTTCCCCAAAAGTATTCCAGTTTTGTGCAGACTACCAACAATCAAAGTTCAGGTCTGGCGGCATATGCCGGGAGTCCGAAGGAGCAGATTCCGGCCTAGCCACTCTGCTATACGTGGATTGGTTACCGACAGGCTAATGACTACGCCGTAAGCCCCGCGATCTTTCGGCGTGAATCACTCACTCAAAAAGAGGGTGCCAACCAAGCTATTTCGCAGATGGCTTGAATAAGTCCAAAAACCGCCGGACGCCCCTCAGATACCGCCAGAGATGCTTTTAGATTCCGAGCCGGACTACCCAGCCACCGCCGGAGGCGGCTTGCCCTTGGCAGCCAGCCGGAGAAAGATGCTATCATGGTTTACCCGGCGACGCTGTGTGAATTGATATGCTTTTGATTTTGTCGCCGGTAATAACTCAAGAGCATTTTTCGGAGTGCTGTCAAGGGTGTCGGTCGTTGTAAAATATCTGGTCGTTCATCATACCCCATACAAAGCAGGCCAGTTCCCGCGCAACGGCAATCTTGGCGATATTTGCCTTGAACGCGTTGCGATGCGTACATACTTCTGTCTGAGCCGGTCATTGACTTTGTCAGCATAAGCGATGACCTCCGGTGCGTTCACCTGCTGTCGTTGTTTCAAATCGATGGACTTCCTTCCTGCGCGAGCGAGGCTATAGCTGTTTGCCGCCTCTGTCAGCAGCCGGCGTATATGGGAGTTGCCGGCTTTGGTAATGGAAAGCCTGTGGCAGGAATCTGAACTGGAGCGTTCCCCGGGAATCAGGCCCAGAAACGCGGCATACTGCGATGCATGGGGAAAACGCCGGAAATCGCTTGTTTCCACAATCAGGGACATAGCCGTGTGGGTTTTGATTCCTTTGAAACAGACCAGTTTTTTGACCTTCTCCGCATAGTTGCCCATCTGAGAGAATTCCTCGATCCGTTTGTCCAGACGTTCCACTTTGTCGCTTAGCTGATCCAACGTTACGAGATATTCATCCAGCGTCTCCCTCACAATGGCATTTGCAAATTCAATTTTGCGTAGCCACCGCATATGCCCTTTCGTCCAACGGCACTTGCCGTTAAATATCTTCCCACGTCTTAGACACAGAGCATTGATTTGCTGCTTTGTCTGCTTCAACATAGTCTGTACATCGTCCCGTACCCGAAT
>CAJUOT010000016.1 GCA_910588135.1 uncultured Oscillospiraceae bacterium
CCCTGCCTCGTGCGGAACTCCGTTATTCTACCATACCCTCCAGAGGGTTGTCAAGACTTTTTTCGCCACACCGCAAATTTTCTTTGCCGTCCCGGCTTTTCCTGCCAGCTCCCTGTCGAGCGCTTTGCTAATATACCAGACCGCAAGCCCTTTGTCAACACCTTTTTTCGTATTTTCCCGTCTTTTTTTCAGGGCTTTCTTCAACCACAAAATATTGTTTCTTTTCTCCCCCTCACCCACTATTTATCCCCCCCGGGCGGGAGGATCAGCGTCAAAACCGCCAGGGCGCAGCAGCCCAGGGGAAGCGCGCGGGGCGGCAGCGCCTCCGCCGCCCCGGAGAGCGCCAGGGCCAGCGCCGCCAAAGCTGCCAGGGCGGGCCGTCTCCCCTCCCCCCATGTCCGGGCCAGCAGTCCCGCCAGGGTGAGGTCGGGCAGCAGCCACAGGGCGGACACCAGCCCCTCCAGCCGGGCGCTGTCCCCCAGCAGCCCCGCCGCCGCGAAAAACGGCTCGTCCAGCTCTGCCGCCACCGCCGGGCTGAGCAGGCCCGCCGTCAGCGCCGCCAGCCCCGCCGTCAGCAGCCCCAGCGCCCCCAGCCACACCAGGCCCCGCCATTGCCCTTCCTCCGGCTCCGCCTCTACTTTATATAGGTATGGCAGGACAAACAGGCCCGTGGACATCGCCAGCACCCCGGCGGGCAGGGACTCCCGCCAGCTCCCCGCCGCCGGCTCCAGCAGCCACCGCCAGTCCGTCCGGGGCAGGCCCAGCAGCAGGATGGCCGCCACCGCCGCCAGCGTCCCCAGCCAGAGGATCTCCGCCGCCCGGAAAAAGGCCGCCGCCTTCCCCCACCCCATCCAGACCAGCGGAACCGCCAGCAGCGCCAGCAGCCAGCCGGCACCTCCCCGGCCGCCCAGCCCCTGCTGGATGCGCCCCGCCGCCCGGGCCAGGACGTCCGCCATGAGCAGCGCCGCCCATGCGCCGTACAGCCCGTTCAAAACGGGCCGGAGGGGCCTCCGCCCCACCCGGCGCAGCAGCAGCCAGCCGGCGGCCGTGCCCAGCGCCGCCGCCAGCAGCAGCCACCGCCAGTCCCCCCGGCCCGCGGCGGCTCCTGCCGACAGCCCCCCCGTCAGCACCGCCACCCGCAGCTGCCGCGGGGACAGCCTTTCGCTTTTCATGCCGAGCCCCTCCATTCTTCCCAGTCGATGAGGGCGGGCCCCTCCCCCGCCAGCAGGGGCAGGCACAAGCCTTCGCCCCGCCTCAGCGCCGCCAGCGCCTCCACCACCGTGGGGGCCTCCATTCCCCGGCGGGCCAGCAGGTCCAGGCCGGAGGCCGGGTCCGCGCAGCCGTCCAGCAGCCGCGCCGCCCCCTCCTCCGCCAGCCACACGGTGGCGGAGGCCCCCAGCTCCTCGTTGCGCAGCGCGGCCAGCAGCACGTCCCCCAGCGCCACGTCCCGGCCCACCACAAGATAGGACACGCTGGTCAGGGACAGCTCCTCCTCTCCCGACCAGGGCAGGTCCTCCAGCGCCGCGCCAAAGTCCTCTCCGGTGCAGCGCCCCCGGTCCCGCTCCTCCTGTTCCTCCCCGCCGCACACCGCCGTCAGGGTCACCGGCCCCCGGCCGTCCACCCCCAGCACCCGCACCAGGGCCAGTCCCTCCGGCTCCTTCGCCGCGGGCCTCCAGCCCGCCAGCAGCACGGCCAGCCCAACGGCCAGCAGCAGCCATTTCCTCACCCCTGGTTCCTCCTGTTCTCCGGATTCAAATAATCCGGCCTGGTTTTCACATCGGGCAGCGGCTCCCGCAGCACCGCGTGCCCCTCCTTCTGCCTCCCTGCGTTGGAGGCGAACGGGGTGAGAAACGCGATGCCGAACGTCTCCAGCTGGGCCAGCCGGTACACCAGCGCCACTCCGGCCAGCACCAGTCCCGTCAGCCCCAGCAGCCCCCCGGCCAGGGTGATGAGAAACCGCCACAGGCGCAGCGCCCCCGCGAAGTCCTGGCTGGGGGCGGTGTACCCGGCGATGCCGGCGATGGCCACCACCACCAGCACGGCAGGGGACACCAGCTTGGCCTCCACCGCCGCCGAGCCCACCACCAGCCCGCCCAGGATGGACACCGTCTGTCCGATGGAGGAGGGCAGGCGCAGCCCCGCCTCCTGCAGGACCTCGAAGGCCAGCAGCATCACCAGAATCTCCGTCAGGGTGGAAAAGGGCACGTCCGCCTTGGCGGCGATGATGGACAGGGTGAGCTTTACCGGGATGAGCTCGGGGTCAAACAGCACCGCGGCGGCGTACAGCCCCGGCAGGAACAGGGTGATGAGCATACACACGTACCGCAGGATGGACAGCGCCCCGGCCACCGCCCAGCTGGTGCTCCGGTCCTGCCCCGTGCGGAAGAAGCTGTCCAGGGTGGCGGGAAACAGCCATCCCATGGGCATCCCGTCCACCATCACCCCCACCCGGCCCTCCGCCAGCCCGGTGCAGAACCGGTCGGGCCGCTCGGTGTAGGCGGTGAGGGGGAAGGCGGTGCGGCTCTCGTCGGTGATATACTGCTCCAGGCTTCCGGTCATCAGCAGGGCGTCGATGTCAATCTGCTCCACCTTGGCCTTGACCTGGGCGGCCAGGTCCGGGTCGGCAATGCCCTCCACATATAATATGTCCACCGGCGTCACCGATTGCCGCCCCACGATCTGCTCCTCAATCTTCAGCTCGGGCGCGCGAAAGCGCCTGCGCACCAGCGACGTGTTGGTGCGCAGGCTCTCCACAAAGGAGTCCCGGGCCCCCTTCACGTCGGGCTCGTTTTCCGGATCGGACACAGAGCGCTTCTCCTCCGTCCCCGCCGACAGGGTGAGCGCCTGTCCCTTCCCCGGGAAAAACAGGGCCGCCGCCCCGTCGATCAGGTCGAAAATCACCTGGTCGGCGGTGTCCCGGCTGTGCACCACCAGGGAGTACAGCCCGCCCTTGGCCATCAGGTCGAAGGCGGCGTCCATGTCGGGGGCGGAGCGCAGGGCCTCGTTCTGGGTGAGGGGGCGCAGCACATAGTCGCAGGCCCGCTCGTTGCGCACCTGTCCGGCGATGAACAGCATCTCCACCTGCCGCCCCGGGTCGTTGTTCAGGTAGAGGGTCCGCCGGTTGAAGTCGGCGCACCGGTCAAACACCCCGGCCACGGCGTCCGCCGTCAGGGGGATGTCATACCGGGGCTCCTTCCTGGGGTGCGGGGGCGGCGTCTGTTGTTTCGTGCCGAAAATGCCCATAATCCCGCCTCCTTGCCGCGTTTGATTTCTCACAGTATTTCTGAATAAAAGGTAAATTATGCGCCTGTACCTGTACAACCCGGGATTTTGATGATATAATACAGTATTCGTACGCCCTTCCCGCAAAGGCGTGTTCAGGAGAACACCAAACAAACCCGGTTTTTGCCCAAGCAGGCCCCTGTGGGCCGGAAATCGAAGTGACACCCATTCGTCAGCCGTAATAGCCGGGTCTGACCACCGCTTGAAAGCGGCGAAAGCAGGGTCCTTAGGGGCGCAGCCCCTAAGCGCGCTCTTTGGTCACTTTCTCTCGCGCGAGAGAAAGTGACGCCCCCGGCAGGGGCCCTGCCGAAGGGTTATTACAGAAGGGAGGCCCTTATGAACACCAACTACGACGTGATGATCCTGGGCACCGGCGAGGCGGGCATTTACGCCGCCTATGAGCTGGCCCTGAAATGCCCCTCCGCCCGCGTGCTGGTGGTGGACCAGGGGGCGGACATCTACCGCCGCCAGTGCCCCATCGTGGCGGGCAAGGTGAAGAACTGCGTCCAGTGCAAAGTGTGCGGCACCATGTGCGGCTTCGGGGGCGCGGGCGCCTTTTCCGACGGCAAGTTCAACTTCACCACCGCCTTCGGCGGCTGGCTCACCGACTTCCTGGACGAAACGGAGGTCATGGACCTCATCGGCTACGTGGACGCGCTGAATGTAAAGCACGGGGCCACCACCGAGGTATACTCCACCTCCACCCCGGCGGCCAGGGCCCTGGAGCGGGAGGCGCTGAAGCACGACCTCCACCTCCTCCAGGCCCGGTGCAAGCACCTGGGCACGGAGAACAACCTGAAAATCCTCACCAGCATCTACGAGGCCATCCGGGACAGGCACACCTTCCTGTTCGACACCGCCGTGGTGTCCATCGAGGCCCGGGACGGCGCCTACACCCTGGTCACGGAGGGCGGGGCGCGGTATACCGCGCCCTACCTCATCGCGGGGCCGGGGCGCTCCGGGGCGGAGTGGTTCGCCAACCAGTGCAAGGGGCTGGGGCTGGAGCTGCTGAACAACCAGGTGGACATCGGCGTGCGGGTGGAGCTGCCCGCGGCGGTGTTCGAGCACATCACCGGCGTGGTGTACGAATCCAAGCTGGTCTACCGCACCCAGCAGTACGGCGATCAGGTGCGCACCTTCTGTATGAACCCCTACGGCCACGTGGTGGCGGAGAACGTGGAGGGCATCAACACCGTCAACGGCCACTCCTACTCCGACCCGGCCCTGAGAAGCGAAAACACCAACTTCGCCCTGCTTGTCAGCAACCGCTTCACCTCCCCCTTCAACGAACCCTACCGCTACGGCAAGCACATCGCCTCCCTGTCCAATATGCTGGCGGGGGGCGTGCTGGTGCAGCGCTTCGGGGACCTGGTGGGGGGCCGCCGGACCAACGACCACCGGATGAGCAAGTCCTTTGTCCGGCCCACCCTGACGGCGGCGGTGCCGGGGGACCTGTCCCTGGCCCTGCCCAAGCGGCAGCTGGACGACATCATCGAGATGATCTACGCCCTGGACAAGCTGGCCCCGGGCACCGCCAACTACGACACCCTGCTCTACGGCGCGGAGGTGAAGTTCTACTCCGCCCGCATCCAGCTCTCTCACGAGCTGGAGACCGCCCTGCCCGGCTTCTTCGCCGTGGGCGACGGGGCGGGGGTCACCCGCGGGCTTGCGCAAGCGGGGGCGTCGGGGGTCAAGGCGGCCCGGGTGGTGGCCCAGCGGCTGAACGCTTAAAGGCTTCCCCCCCTATGGGGGGAAGCTGTCAGCCGCAGGCTGACTGATGAGGGGGCGCATCGTACCGCCGCACCCTCATCCGCCCCCTTTGGGGGCACCTTCCCCCTTGAAGGGGGAAGGCTGCGCCCATAATCTGTTTGTCCAGTTTTTCCGCCTTTAAAAGTTACAAACCCGTAACAGTTCCGCTCCGGCCCCTGGGCCCGAATCCCCGCCGCCCCAGGGTTTTCAACAAGTTCCACAGAGTTTTCCACAGTCCCTTTTCCCCCTGTTGAGGGTGACATAACGGCTGTCAAGAATAACCTGTCCGGCTTATCTCACAAACTTTCCTCCCCGTCCACCGTCCACCCGAATTCCTCCCGGAAGTCCCGGAAGCAGTCCGGGCAGATCCAGCGGGCTCCCGGCCCGTTGGCCGGGGCAGTGCAGTATCCCGCCCGAAGGCACTCCGGGTGGCCGGGGCGCAGGAAAAATTTTTCAAAGCAGAACTCGCAGTGCTCGTGGTCCCAGGCCGCGGAATATGGGGCAAATGGGATCAAATACAGCTTCGCCCCCATCAGATAGTCCTCCTGCCCCCTGCGCCGCCAGTCGTTCTCCGGCATCATCGCCAACGCCCCCTTCCCTTTCCTTAACCTTACCACAGGGCCCCCGCCCACGTCAATTTGGAGGAATTTCCCTTGAACCGAACCACGCCCGTCATACCCGCTGAGGACATCCAGCGGCAGAAGGAATACTGCGCCGAGCTGCGGTCCCTCAACGCCCAGCGCCCCGCGCCCCCCCGCGCCTATGTGGACACCTACGGCTGCCAGCAGAACGAGGCCGACTCCGAGCTGATCCGGGGGATGCTGGCCGACATGGGCTACGAGATCACCGGCACCGACCAGGGCGCGGACGTCATCGTCATCAACACCTGCGCCATCCGGGAGCACGCGGAGCAGCGGGTGTTCGGCAACGTGGGCGCGCTGGTCCACGGCAAGCGGAAAAAGCCCGACCAGGTCATCTGCCTGTGCGGGTGCATGGCCCAGGAGGCCCACGTGGCCGACCGCCTGCGCCAGTCCTACCGCCATGTGGATTTGGTCTTCGGCCCCCAGCAGCTGTGGCGCTTCCCGGAGTTTCTCCGCCGGGTGCTGCTGCGCCGGGGCCGGGTGTTTGAGACCGCCCCGGTTGACGGGGCCATTGCCGAGGGCCTGCCGGTGTACCGCTCGGGCAGATTAAAGGCCTGGGTGTCCATCATGTACGGCTGCAACAACTTCTGTTCCTACTGCATCGTGCCCTACACCCGCGGCCGGGAGCGCAGCCGGGAGCCGGAGATTATCCTGAAGGAACTCAAAGAACTGGCGGAGCAGGGGTACAAGGACATCACCCTGCTGGGTCAGAACGTGAACTCCTACGGCAAGGACCTGGAGGGCGGCTGGGATTTTCCCCGGCTGCTGGAGGAGGCGGCGGGCATCCCCGGGGACTTCCTCCTGCGCTTCATGACAAGCCACCCCAAGGACGCCACGGAAAAACTGTTCGACGTGATGGCCCGGTGTGAAAAGGCGGCCCCCGTCATCCACCTGCCCTTCCAGTCCGGGAACACCCGGGTGCTCACCGCCATGAACCGCCGGTACACCCGGGAGCAGTATCTGGAAAAAGTGGCGGCCCTGCGCGCCCGCATCCCGGACGTGGTGCTGACCTCCGACGTGATCGTGGGCTTCCCCGGCGAGACCACCCCCGAGTTTGAGGACACCCTGTCCCTCATCGAGGCCGTCCGCTTCGACGCCCTGTTCACCTTTATCTACTCCCCCCGGAAGGGCACCCCGGCGGCGGAGATGGACGACCCCATGTCAAAAGAGGAGAAATCCGCCAATTTCGACCGGCTGGTGGCGGCCCAGAACCGCATTTCCCTGGAAAAGCACCAGGCCTACATCGGCACCGTCCAGCGCTGCCTCATCGACGGGCTGGGGGAGGACCCCCGGCACGGCCTCACCGCCCGGACGGCGGGGGGCAGGCTGGTTCACCTGGATGGCGATCCCTCCCTCATCGGGCGGTTTGCGGACATCCGGATCACGGACTGCTCCACCTGGGCGCTGTTTGGAGAGCTGGACGCTGAGCCGTCGTGAGCAGCGCGGATGGAACGGAGCGAAGGCAAAAGCCCAGCCGCCGCAGCGCGGAGGCGGGTTTTGCCTGAGTCGGAGCGAAGCCGCGCGTCGCGAACAGGCGAAGCGTGACAACGCCGCTAAAAGGAGACTTTGGCCATGCCAATGACCCGCCGCGACACAATTTTAAAATGGGCCGCCTACCTGACCGCCATGATTCTGGTGGCGGTCGTCAACTATTATGTTCTGAGCGCCCTGCCCATCGCCCTGCCCCTGCTGCTGCCCGTCCTGGCGGTGGCCGGCGGGACGCTGGAGGGCGCGCCCTTCGGCGCGGTCTACGGCATGGCCTCCGGGCTGGTCATGTCCGGCCTGGGCCACCTGGGCCTGGGGTGCGTGGCCTCCCTGGCCCTGTTCGGCTGGGTGTCCGGCCTGGCCGCCCAGTATGTTCTCCGGCGGGACGTATGGGGCTGCCTCATCTGCTCCGCCATCGCCCTGCTGTGCTGGGAGCTCTGGGCGGTGGGCAGCCGCCTGCTGGCCCGCGCCGCCCCCCTGGAGCCGCTGCTGCGGGTGGCCGCGCCCGAGCTGCTCTGGTCTCTGGCCCTCATCCTGCCGGTCTACTGGGCAGGCCGGTTCTGCTGCGTCAACTACGGGAGGATCTACCATGAATAACCCCTTTGACCCCGCCCACATCCAGGAGGAAAAAGCAGAGCGGGAGGCCCGCCGCCTCCGGCTGCGCACAAACCTGCTCATCGCCCTGTTCTGCGCCGTGCTGGGGGGCTTTTTCGCCGTGCTCTACCGGGCGCAGGTGGTGGACGGCACCAGCTATCTGGTCAACTCTGACCCCCGCTTTGTCCAGCCCGAGAGCGTGGACAGCGTCCGGGGGGAGATTCTGGACCGCTACGGCCGGGTGCTGGTCACCAACGAGGTGAGCTACCACGTGGAGCTGGACTGGGACGCCATGGGCGAGCGCCGGCTGGAGATCTTGTCCACGCTGCTGGAAATCTGCCGGGAGGAGGGGGTGGAGTGGGCCGACTCCCTGCCCATCTCCAAATCCGCCCCCTGGGCCTATGCCTCCGACGCCCCCCTCTGCTCCCAGACAGAGGTGGAGGGGGAGGATGGCGAGACCCAGCTTAAAGCCAGCAAGACCGCCCTGGGCCGGCTGTCGGAAAAGTGCGGCTGGGTCAAGGACGCGGCCAAGGCCCAGCCCACCGCGGGAAAGCTCCTCGCCGCTATGTGCAAGACCTTCGGCCTCATTGAAAAAACAGACCTGCCCCGGCCCAAAAACCGGGCCATGACCGGGACGATGGCCGCCGCGGCCCAGGCCCTGGGGCTGACGGACGAGGGCGGCTCCGTAACCCAGGCCGACCGGGAGCTGGCCGGGGTGCTGTACGAGCTGTATCTCCGCCAGCGCGAGGTCAGCAACAGCACCTATGTCTTTGCCAAAGGGGTGGACATCACCTTTATTTCCAAGGTGAAGGAGCACGCCCTGGACGGCGTGAAGGTGGAGCTGTCCACCGCCCGGAAATACAACACCAGCTGCGCCGCCCATGTGCTGGGCTACACCGGCGCCATCACCACGGACAGCGCGGAGCGCTATAAGGAGCTGGGCTACCCCATGGACGCCACCGTAGGCATCGCAGGGGCGGAGCTGGCCTTTGAGGAGCAGCTCCACGGCACCAGCGGCACCCGCCTTCTGGAGACGGACGAGAGCGGCAATATCATCAGCCAGGAGTGGCAGACCCAGCCCGAGCCGGGGGACAACGTGGTGCTCACCCTGGACATTGCCTTTCAGGCCACGGTGGAGGACCTGCTGGCCCAGTACGCCGCCGAAGCGGAGGAGCCCGGGGGCATGGCGGCGGCGGTGGTGGACATGACCGGCGGGGCGCTGGCCCTGGCCTCCTACCCCACCTACAACCTGTCCACCTTCTGGGAGGACTATGCCGCGCTGTCCGGCGACACCGAGGGCAAGCCCCTCTACAACCGCGCCACCCAGGGGCTGTACGCCCCCGGCTCCACCTTCAAGATGTGCACCGCCGTGGCCGCCCTGTCCTCGGGGACCATCACCACCCGGGAGACGGTGACCTGCTCCGGCCCCTACACCTACTACCCCACCCCCCAGCCCGCCTGCTGGATCTGGAACCGGCTGCGGGGGCGGCACGGGGCGGAAAACGTCACCCGCGCCATCACCGACTCCTGCAATATCTTTTTCTACGACGTGGGCCGCCGCACCGGCATCCAGGCGCTCCAGGAGTACGCCTCCAAATTCGGCCTGGGGGAATATACCGGCATTGAGATCGCGGAGAAGAAGGGCTGGATGGCCGGCCCGGACACCTCGGCGCACTTCAACCAGACCTGGTACGAGGGCAACACCATGTTCGCCGCCATCGGCCAGGAGAACAGCCAGTTCACCCCCCTCCAGATCGCCAACTATATCGCCACCCTGGCCAACGGCGGCCAGCACTACAAGGCCCACCTGCTCAAAGAGGTCAAGTCCAGCGACTACAGCCGCGTGACCCAGGCCTGCCAGCCCGAGCTGCTGGACAGCATCGACATCGAGCCCGCCGCCCTGGACGCGGTGCGCAAGGGGATGTACGACCTGTCCCAGACCGCCAGCATGGCCCGCCACTTCTCCTCCCTCCCCGTGACGGTGGGCTGCAAAACCGGCACCGCCCAAGTGGCCGCCAAGACCGCCAACGCCGTGTTTGTCTGCTTCGCCCCCTATGACGACCCCCAGATCGCCCTGTGCCTGGTGGCGGAACAGGGCGCATCCGGCAGCTCGCTGGCCCAGCTGGCCGCGGGCATCCTGACCCAGTATTTCTCCACCGGCAGCTCCCTGAGCGCCGTCCCCGCGGAAAACACCCTGCTGCGGTGATCCCGCCGCTTCAAAGGCCCCCGTCCTCCCGGACGGGGGCCTTTGCAACGGACGCCTTGCAGGATTTCCCTCATAATTATTTTTGACGTTTCCTCCAAAACCAAAAAAACCGGCGCATCCGCCGTCCCTCTCTCATCTCTCATCCCATATTCTGTAAATCCCTTGCGGGGCAAGGCTTCCACAACTTCCACACAAACTTCCACACTCCGGCCGCGGGCAGGCCGGTGGAGTTTTCCCCGCGCAGCGGTTGACATAACGCTTGTCAAGGGTTTTTTCTCCGTGAATTCCACGATTTTTGGCAGACTGTATGCCAACAGCGTGAAAAGGGGCCCCGGCCGGAGCCGGGGCCTCCTGTTCAGCCGTCCGAAAATTCCGCCGCCGCTCCCGCGCTGTCCGCCGTGGAGAAGCGGTATCTGGTGGCGCTTCGGTACTCCTCCCCGGCCCTCAGCACGCAGGAGGGGAACCTGGGCTGGTTGGGCGTGTCGGGGAAGAACTGGGTCTCCAGACAGAAGCCGCAGCGCCTTCCATACGCCGCGCCCCCTTTTCCGGCGGGGCAGCCCTCCAGGAAGTTCCCCGCGTAGAACTGCACCCCCGGCAGGGTGGTGGACGCCTCCAGGGCGATGCCGGTGTCCGGCGACCAAGCCCGGGCGGCGGGCCGCAGGGACGTCCCGTCCCAGCCGTCAACCGCCCAGTTGTGGTCCCAGCCCCCCGCCAGGGTCAGCTGCTCAAAGGGGTCGTCAATATGGGCCCCGATGGGCTGAAGCCTGCGCAGGTCCATGGGCGTGCCCTCCACCGGGGCGATCTCCCCGGTGGGGATGGCGCCGGGGGCGGCGGGGGTGTACCGGGAGGCGTTCAGCCGGATATACTGCCCCTCCACGCTGCCGCTGCCGTGGCCGGACAGGTTGAAGTAGGTGTGGTTGGTGGGGTTGAACACCGTGTCCCGGTCGCTTCTCCCCCAGTATGCGATGTCCAGCGCCCCGCCGGAGAGCGTGTAGGTCACCCGCACCTCCAGGCTGCCGGGGTAGCCCTCCTCCCCGTCGGGGCTGGCCAGGGAGAGCGTCACGGAGCTGCCCGTCAGCTCTTCCACCGTCCAGACCTTTTTGTCAAAGCCGGCCCGTCCCCCGTGGAGGGAATTGGGCCCATTGTTGGCGGCCAGCCTGTACTCTGTGCCGCCGAGGGTGAACCCCGCCCCGCCGATGCGGTTGGCGTACCGCCCCACCAGCGCCCCAATGTATTTGTCCTGGGCCATATAGTCCTCCAGGGCGTCGAACCCCAGCGCCACGTCCACCGGGCCCCCGTTTTTACCGGGGACGGCGAGGGAGCGCACCGCCCCGCCGTATGTGATGATCCCGCACGTCAGATTCCCATCCCGCAGGGTGAGCTCGTCCACCTGCGTCCCATCGGGCGTCCGCCCGAAGGCCCTCCTGTTTTCCCGTTCCATCCGGTCCCTCCGTCCCGCCGGTCCGTCCGGCGCGTCAATCTTCCCGTCCAGTCTACCACACCCGGCCGCCGAACACAACCGCTTTTCCAGCAGCGGGGCCCAAGGCGGCGCCCCGCTGCGAAAAACTTTCCCCAGGGCGTTGGCAAAACCGTTATTTTTTGGTATACTGTCCCATATTGATCCTGTGACGGGGCTGCTGCCTGTGGAAAGGACGGTGGGGTCGTTGCGCGGTTCCCTCCCGAAATTGAAGGAAAAGCTGCTGGAGGCGCTCAAGGCGGTGCTGCCCATCGTGGGCATCGTGGCGGCGCTGTGCTTCAGCGTGGCCCCCATCTCGCCCAGCATCCTGCTGTGTTTTCTGCTGGGGGCCGCCATGATTATCCTGGGCATGATGTTTTTCACCCTGGGGGCGGAGGCCAGCATGACCCCCATGGGGGAGCGGGTGGGCGCCGCCGTCACCCGCAGCCGCAGGCTCCCGGTGATCGTCCTCATGGGCTTTCTGCTGGGCTTCCTCATCACCATCTCAGAGCCCGACCTCCAGGTGCTGGCGGGTCAGGTGCCCTCGGTGCCCAACATGACCCTTATCCTGTCGGTGGCGGCGGGGGTGGGCCTGTTCCTGGTGCTGGCCCTGCTGCGTATGCTGCTGGGGGTGGCCCTGCCCCCCATGCTGGTGTTCTTTTACCTGGCGGTGTTCGCCCTGGCCTTCTTTGTCCCCCGGGATTTCCTGGCGGTGGCCTTTGACTCCGGCGGCGTCACCACCGGGCCCATGACGGTGCCCTTCATCATGGCCCTGGGCGTGGGCATCTCCGCCATCCGGAACGACCGCCACGCCGCGGACGATAGCTTCGGCCTGGTGGCCCTGTGCTCCATCGGGCCCATCCTGGCGGTGCTGATTTTGGGTATGATCTTCCGCCCGGAGGACGGCGCCTACACCGCCCCCGTCCTGCCCGAGATCGCCGACTCGGTGGAGCTGTGGGCGCTGTTCCGGGGCGGCCTGCCCACCTACATGAAGGAGATCGCCGTCTCCCTGCTGCCCATCACCGCCCTGTTCGGGCTGTTCCAGCTCGTCTCCCTGAAGCTCTCCCCCCGGGCCCTGAAAAAAATCGCCGTGGGGCTGGCGTACACCTATATCGGGCTGGTGCTGTTCCTCACCGGGGCCAACGTGGGCTTCATGCCCGCGGGCAATTATCTGGGGCAGGTGATGGCGGGGCTGGCCCACCCCTGGGTCATCGTCCCGGTGGGCATGGTCATCGGCTACTTCATCGTCAAGGCGGAGCCCGCCGTCTACGTGCTCAACAAGCAGGTGGAGGAGATCACCGACGGGGCGGTTTCCAGCTCCGCCATGGGGGCCGCCCTGTCCCTGGGCGTGGCGGCGTCCATCGGCCTTGCCATGGCGCGGGTGCTGACGGGCATATCCATCCTCTGGTTCCTCATCCCCGGGTATGCCATCGCCATTGTGCTGTCCTTCTTCGTGCCCAAGATCTTCACCGCCATCGCCTTTGACTCCGGCGGCGTGGCCTCCGGGCCCATGACCGCCGCCTTCCTGCTGCCCTTCGCCCAGGGGGCCTGCGCGGCGGTGGGCGGGGATATCGTCACCGACGCCTTCGGCGTGGTCGCCATGGTGGCCATGACGCCCCTCATCGCCATCCAGGTGCTGGGCATGGTCTATCAGGCCCGCCAGCGCGCCGGTGGGAGGGCTCAGCCTGCCCCAGCGCTGTCTTTTGACGAGCTGGACGACGACGCCATCATCGAACTATGAGCGCGGAGAAGCGGACAGTGAGGAAGCTTGGACTGAAGCGAGGCCGAGCGCAGGCCCGCGCAGCGGGCCGGAGACCAGGCCGAGTCGGAGGGAAAGCGACCGAACGGTCTGGCCGCTTCGCAGCGTGACAACAGCGGACTGAGGAAAGCGGAGGAGGCGTTCCCTTATGAACGAACTGTACCTCATGGTAGCCATCACCGAGCGGGCCCGGGCAAAGCAGTTTCTGGAGCTGTTCGCCCGGCACAACGCCTCCGTCACCCTGAGCGCCCTGGGGGCGGGCACGGCGCGCAGCGAGCTGCTGGACTACTTCGGGCTGGAAAAGACGGAGAAGGTGGTCACCTTTTCCGTGGTCACCCGCTCCACGTGGCGCTCGGTGAAGGGGGCCATGCAGCGGGAGCTGAACATCGACGTGCCCGGCACGGGCATCGCCTTTATCATCCCCCTGAGCAGCATCGGGGGGAAGAAACCCCTGGCCTTTCTCACCGGCGGCCAGGATTTTGAAGCGGGGGAGGAATCCGCCTTGAAGGGCACCAAATACGAGCTTCTGGTGGTCATCGCCAACCAGGGCTACACCGAGCTGATTATGGACGCCGCCCGGGAGCAGCAGGCGGGAGGCGGCACCGTCCTCCACGCCAAGGGCACCGGCATGGAGAAGGCGGAGAAATTCCTGGGCTTCTCCCTGGTGAACGAGAAGGAGATGGTGTTCATCGTGGTGAAGACCGCCACCAAGAACCGCATCATGCGGGCCATCATGGACAAGGCGGGGCTGAACTCCAAGGCCCAGTCCATCGTTTTCTCCCTCCCCGTGACGGGGACGGCGGGTATGCGCCTGCTGGAGCTGGCCGGGGACGAGACGGACGGAGACTGACCTGTGGACGCGCCGGAGATTTTGGTCCTCAACGGGAAAAGCTGCGCTGTCCTTGGCCTTCTGGGGAAGGGCAAGGGCGGCTACACCTGGCTGGCGGAGCGGGACGGGGCGCGGTACGCCCTCAAGCAGCTCCACCATGAGCCCTGCGGCTACTACCAGTTCGGCGACAAGCTGGCCGCCGAGCTGGGGGACTACGAGCGGCTGTGGGCGCTGGGGGTGCCCATGCCCCGGCTGCTGGAGGTGGATCGGGAGGGCGAGCTGCTGTTAAAGGAGCTTCTCCCCGGCGAGACGGTCTACCGGCTGGTGCTGCGGGGCGGGGTGGAGCCCTGGCAGCTGGAGCAGGCGGGGGCGCTGTCCCGCGCCCTGCGGGAGGCGGGGCTCAACATCGACTGGTTTCCCACCAACTTTATCCCCCACGGGGGCACGCTCTATTATGTGGACTACGAGTGCAATCCCTATATGGACCAGTGGAGCTTTGAGACCTGGGGCGCGCGGTATTGGAGCCGCACGCCGGAATTGGACGCCTATGCCAGAGAGCATGGAGATTTATGAGGAGCGTGCTATGGAACAAAAGAAATACGCCGTGCTGGTCTACCCCGATTT
This sequence comes from uncultured Oscillospiraceae bacterium, assembly GCA_910588135.1. Classification (GTDB taxonomy): domain Bacteria; phylum Bacillota; class Clostridia; order Oscillospirales; family Oscillospiraceae; genus Enterenecus. The sequence goes on from CAJUOT010000016.1 coordinate 14,626, forward strand.
CTCCCTCCAGGAAATCACCTGCCTCACCTCCGCCCTGACCGTCTGGTTCGGGGAGAAAATCGACATCATCGCCAGTGAAAAGAGGCCCTATGCCAGCGAGGAGGGCTTCCAGGTCATTCCGGACAAAACTGTGGACGAGGCGGACCCCGCCGGGTACGCCTGCGTGATCCTCCCCGGCACCGTCAACCCCCTGCCCGCCCTGTTCGACGAGAAACTCATCGGCTTCCTCCGCCGGGGGAAGGGGACGGACACCCTGTTTGCCGCCATCTCCTCCGCCCCCGCCCTGCTGTGTAAGGCGGGTCTGCTTGACGGCCAGGACTTCACCGCCGGGTTTTTCGTGCAGCTGGCCCAGACCTTCCCCTTCATTGACGAGAGCCACTTCGTCCACCAGCCCGTGGTGGAGCGCGGAAACACCATCACCGCCATCGGGATGTTCTTCCGGGAGTTCGCCCAGGCCGTGCTGAACCGCCTGGGCTACGGCGTGGGGGAGCATTTCATGGACACCTCCGGCCCGGCGTACACCGAGGAGGAGCTCACCTTCCGCTGGACGGAGGCGGACTACCAGGAGTTTTTGCAGGAGCTGAAGGAATTTACAGACAAGGACTGATGAAATGAAACAGGAGAAAAGCTGCGGAGCTGTAATTTTCCGCGAAGAAAATACAAACCGTTATTATCTGGTGCTCCACAGCACCCAGGGCCACACCACCCTGTGCAAGGGCCACGTGGAGGGGGACGAAACGGAGCACGAGACCGCCGCGCGGGAGATCCGGGAGGAGACGGGGCTGGCGGTGGACTTCATCGACGGCTTCCGGGCGGTCATCGCCTATTCCCCCCGCCCCGGCGCCGCCAAGGACGTGGTGTTTTTCCTGGCCCGGGCCCGCGGCCAGGATATCGTCTGCCAGCCCGAGGAGGTGGCGGACGCCCGCTTCCTGCCCTTTGGGGAGGCGCTGGAGGCGCTGACCCACCCCTCCGACCGGGAGACGCTCCAAAAAGCCCGCGCCTTCCTGGAGGGGGGCTGAGCCATGCCCGCCCCTCTGTATGACGCCCTGCGGGCGCTGGCGGAAACCCGCCCCCTGCGGCTGGATATGCCCGGGCATCACGGCGCGCCCCTGCCGGGGGGATTCCCCTGGCCCGCCGGGATCGACTTTACGGAAAACGGGCGCACCGGCAACCTGTTCGGGGAGGAGCCGGACGCCATCCAGGCGGCGGAAGCCCTCTGGGCCGCCCGGTTCGGCTTTGACTCCTGCCTGTTTCTCACCGGGGGCTCCACCCAGGGCATCCACACGGCGCTGGCCCTGCTGGCGGGGACGGGCGGGGCGGTGGCCCTGGACCGGGGGAGCCACCGATCCGAATTCAACGCCCTGGCCCTGCTGGACCTGACCCCCCATTTTCTCCCCCGGCCCTGGCTGGAGGAGGAGGGGATCACCGGCCCCATTTCGCCGGAGACGGTGGAGCAGACCCTGGCCGCCCACCCCGAAATCAAAACCGTCTGTATCACTTCCCCCACTTATTACGGCGTGTTGTCAGATATCCCCGCCATTGCGGCGGTGTGCCACGCCCGCGGGGCCAGGCTGATGGTGGACGGCGCCCACGGGGCCCACCTGCCCTTCCTGGGCTATGAGGGCTGCCGGGCCGCCGACGTGGTGGTCATGTCCGCCCACAAGACCCTCCCCGCGCCGGGGCAGTCCGCCCTGCTCTTTGCCAACGGCTTTTCCCTGGCCCAGCTCCAGCGCTGGGGCTCGGTATATGGCAGCTCCTCCCCCTCCTATGTCCTCATGGCGGCGCTGGACCACCTCCGGGACTATATGGAGGGGGAGGGCGCGGCCCGCTGCCGGGAGGCCGCCCGCTTTGTGGGGACGCTGCGGGCCCGCCTCCCCGCCCTGCGGGAGCGGGACGGGCTGGCGCTGGACCCCGTCCGGCTCACCCTCACCAGCCCGGACGGGTTCGGTCTGGCGGAAGCCCTGCGGCAGCGGGGCATATACCCCGAGATGGCGGACGCGGGCCACGCCGTGTGCATCTGCACCTGCGCCGACGGACCGGAACAGTTTGACCGGCTGGAACGGGCGCTGGGCGAAACGTCCCTCTCCGGCCCCTGCGCCCCCATACCCGCTCCGCCGCCCCCGCCTGCCGCCGCCCTCACCCCCCGGCAGGCCCTGTTTGCCCCCCGGGAATCCGTCCCCCTGGCGGACGGCGCGGGGCGGGTCTGCGCCTGCCAGATCGCGCCCTATCCCCCCGGCGTGCCGGTGGTCGCCCCCGGCGAGCGAATTGAAAAAAAATATCTGGCCTATTTGGGGCAGATAGGATATAATAAGGAATACTGTGATGTGATCCTGAGGGAGGCGTAACTCCATGAAGCTGGTCATCGCCATCATCAACCGCGACGATTCCACCGCCGTCACCCAGAGCCTGAACAAAAACGGCTTCTCCTCCACCCGCCTGTCCACCACCGGCGCCTTTTTGCTGGCGGGCAACGTCACGCTGCTCATCGGCGTGAAGGACGAGCAGGTGCAGGCCGTCATCGACCTGATCCGTCAATGCTCCCACAGCCGCAAGCAGATGGTCCCCGCCCTCACGGAAGCCAGCTACGGCTTCATGCCGGTCATGCCGGTGGAGGTCACCGTGGGCGGCGCCACCGTGTTTGTGGTGGACGTGGAGCGGTTTGAGCGGCTATGACCGGCCTGCCCCACCCCCTGTCCCACGCCTACCTCATCACCGGCGGGAGCGGGGCCAGCCGCGCCGCCTTTGCCAAGCGGATGGCGGCGGCCTACCTGTGCGCCGGGGAGCGCCCGCCCTGCGGCCAGTGCCGCGCCTGCCGGAAGGTGGCGGCGGACGCCCATCCCGACGTGCGCTGCACCGCCCCCGCCCCGGACAAGCGGGAGATCGCCGTGGACCAGATCCGCTCCCTGCGCGCCGACGCTTACGTCCGCCCCAACGAGGGCAGGCGCAAGGTGTATGTCATCGACCCGGCGGATTCCATGAACCCCGCCGCCCAGAACGCGCTGCTCAAGGTGCTGGAGGACGGCCCGGCCTACGCCGCGTTCCTGCTCCCGGCGGAAAACCCCGGCCTGCTGCTGGACACGGTGCGCTCCCGGTGCGAGCTGCTCACCCTTCCCCCGGAGCATCCGGAGCCTGACCCGGAGACGCAGGAGCGGGCCGCCGCCCTGGCCGCGCTTCTGCTGGACGGGGACGAGCTGGCCCTGGCCCAGGCCCTGGTGGGGCTGGAGCTGGAGCGGCCCAAGGGGGATCAGCTGGACGCCCTGCTGGGCGCGGTGCAGGAGCAGGTGTCCCGCTCGCTGCCCCAAAACCCCCGGCGGGGCGCGCAGGTGCTCTCCGCGCTGAAGGCCGCCCGGGAAAACGCGGTGTACCGCCCCGGCGCGGGGCACACCCTGGGGCAGATCATAACCCGGTTGTTTTAGCGCCGTTCTTTTTAGAAACCGAAAAAGCCCCTTTGGAAAGGGGCGCTGCTTGCCGGTGGCAAGCGTCCAGCGCCGACCGAGCCGAAGGCGAGACCTCCGCCCGAAGAGCGGTGGGGATTGTCCCCTTGAAGCAGGGGTGGCAATCCCCCGCCCTCGCTTCGCTCGGGCACCCCCTTTCCAAAGGGGGCCTGAAGGGCGGTGGGGATTGCAGGGGCAGGCAGACTATATTTTTAGACACGGAGGATATCCCAATGACGGAAATCATCAGCGTCCGGTTCCGGCCGGGCGGCAAGCAATACTACTTCGACCCCGCCGGCCTGTCGGTGGCGGAGGGCCAGGGCGTCATCGTGGAGACGGGCAAGGGCCTGGAATACGGCTCCTGTGTGCGCCGCAACTGCCTGGTGGAGGACAGCGCGGTGGTCCAGCCCCTGCGCCCCGTGCTCCGGCTGGCCACGGAGCGGGACGAGAAGCAGGTGCGGGACAACCGGGCCAAGGAGAAGGAGGCCCTGGCCGTCTGCCAGCGGCTGGTGGAGCGCCATGGCCTGGACATGAAGCTGGTCCAGGTGGAATACAGCTTCGACGGCAGCAAGATCATCTTCTTCTTCACCTCCGACGGCCGGGTGGACTTCCGCGCCCTGGTGAAGGACCTGGCCGGCATTTTCCGGGCCCGCATCGAGCTGCGCCAGATCGGCGTGCGGGACGAGGCGCGGATGCTGGGCGGCTTCGGCATCTGCGGCAAGCCCTTCTGCTGCGCCCAGTTTTTGGACGAGTTCCAGCCCGTGTCCATCAAGATGGCCAAAACCCAGAACCTGTCGCTGAACCCCACCAAGATCTCGGGCACCTGCGGGCGGCTGATGTGCTGCCTCAAATATGAGCAGGGGGCCTATGAGGACGCGGTGAAGCGCTGCCCCAAGCAGGAGTCCCTGGTGGAGTGCCCCGACGGGGTGGGCACGGTGTCCTCCGTCAACCTTCTCAAGGAACAGGTGAAGGTGCGGCTGGAGGACTCCACCGAGCAGCCCAAGAGCTATCTCACCGGCGAGGTCCGGGTGGTGCGCCACGGCAAGGGCAAGCGCCCCGAGGGGTATGAGCCCCCATCCAAGGCGGAGCTGGAGCGCCTGCGCACCCAGGAGGGGGAGCAGCTGCGCTCCGGACGCGGGGGGCTGGAGGGCCCCTCCGACCTGGGCTCCGTGCTGGACCGCTACCTGGGCGACGCCGGCCAGCACAAGCAGCCCGACGGCCAGAAGCAGGGGGGCCGCCGCAGCCGGGGGAAGTCCGCCCAGAACCAGCCCCGGCAGGAAAAGCCCCAGCACCAGACCCAGAAGCAGGCCCAGCCCAAGCCCGCCCCCCAGCGGGAGGGGCAGCCGCCCGCCGGGGCCGGCCACAAGCGCCGCTACCGCCCCCACCACCGCCGCAAGCCCGGCGGGGGCCAGGGCGCCCAGCCGCCCCAGGCATAAGCCTGAAAACCGCCGCGCCGCGGCGGTTTTTTTGTCCAAAACGCAACCATCCGCCCCGCCCCGGGGTGTTATGATTGACAGGCGGCCCGCCCTGTCACGGCCGGGGCAGGGCGGGCAGGCCGCGTATGCGGCACAGGAGAGGAGGTGACGGCCTTGACACAGGAGCAGCGCACCCAGATGGTGGAGCGCTGGGGCAATCTGGTCTGGCGGCTGGCCCTGGCCCGCACCGCCAGCGTCCCCGACGCGGAGGATGTGTTTCAGGAGGTTTTCCTGCGCTATTTCCGCCATGAGGACCGGTTCCAGTCCGACGAGCACCGCAAGGCCTGGTTCATCCGCTGCACGGTGAACCGCTGCAAAAGCCTGCTGTCCTCCCCCTGGCGGCGGCGCACCGTCCCGCTGGAGACCGCGGAGGAGGTGGGCGTGGAGGACGATTACCGCGAGGTGTACGCCGCGGTGCTCTCTCTGCCCGCCAAATACCGGGCCGTCATCCACCTGCACTATTTCGAAGGCCTGTCGGTGGCCGAAATGGCCGAAGCGCTGGACATGCCGGAGGGCACCGTCAAATCCCAGCTCAGCCGGGGCCGGGCCCTCCTTCGGGATATGCTTGAGGAGGTCGAGCTATGAAACGATATCAAAAGGCAAACGAGGGCATTCAGGCCCCCGAAGAATTGAAGGAACGGGCCGCCCGCCCCGCTGGGAAGCGCTCTTACACCCGCTGGGCCGGGGCGGTGGCGGCGGTGCTGGCGGTGGCCATCCTGGGAGGGGCCGCCCTGTGGCCCGGGCGCGCCAACCAGCCCGCCGCCCTCTCTGAGGACGGCCCCGGCCCCAGGATCGCCGTACTGCCGGACACATACCGTTCCTGCGCCCTGTCCCTGGCCGCCTACCCGGAGATGCACTCCTACCCCCGGCAGGACGACTTTTACTCCGGCGAAAACGTGGACTGGGAAAAGGCCAACAGCGCGTACAACGACGCCTATGACGCCTGGCGGAAGGATATGACCGCCCTGCGTACCAACGCAGACTACACCGGGCTGCTGGACGGCTTCATCTCCCGCTCCACCGCCCAGTTCCTTACGGGCGCGGGGGAGGAAAACCGGGTCTACTCCCCCCTCAACGTCTACATGGCCCTGGCCATGCTGGCGGAGACCGCCGGGGACAGCTCCCGGGCCCAGATTCTAGACCTCTTGCAGGTGGATTCCATCGAGGCGCTCCGCACCCGCGCCGCCGCCCTGTGGCGGGACCATTACCGGGACGACAGGGTGGTCACCTCCATCCTGGGCAGCTCCCTGTGGCTGCGGGACGATTTCACCTACAGCCAGGAGGTGATGGACACCCTGGCGGCGGACTACTACGCCTCCTCCTTCTCCGGCAAAATGGGGAGCGAGGCGTACAATCAGGCCCTGCGGGACTGGCTGAACGCCCAGACCGGCGGGCTTCTGGCGGAGCAGGCGGCAGGGCTAGAAATGAGCCCGGACACGGTGCTGGCCCTGGCCTCCACCATCTATTTCAAGGCCGCCTGGAACAGCGAGTTCAACAAGGAGCGCACCGAGACGGACCGATTCCACGCCTTGGCTGGCGACGTGGACGCGGATTTCATGCACAAGACCCTGGAGGACACCTACTACTGGGGGGACCGCTTTGCCGCCGTCCAGCTCCATTTTCAGCAGGGCGGCAGCCTGTGGCTGATTCTGCCCGACGAGGGGGTCAGCGTGGACGAGCTGCTCCAGAGCGGCGAGGCCATGGAGTTCCTGTTGGCGGACAAATGCGGACAGTGGGATGAGACCGCCCAGAAAACCACAGGCGCGTGGTCCGGCCAGAAGCACCTCCAGATCAACCTGTCCATGCCCAGGTTCGACGTGTCCTCCGACCTGGACCTGATCGACGGCCTGAAGCAGCTGGGCGTCACCGACGTGTTTGACATGAACGCGTCCAACTTCGACCCCCTGGAGGCCAGCACCGACGACCCGCTGTACGTGGGCAAGGCCCAGCACGCCGCCCGGGTGACGGTGGACGAGGAGGGCTGCGAGGCGGCGGCCTACACCGTGACGATGGTATATGGCACCACCGCCATGGCGCCCCCCGACGAGGAGGTGGACTTCGTGCTGGACCGGCCCTTCCTCTTCGCCGTCACCGGGGAAAGCGGACTGCCGCTGTTCACCGGGGTGGTGAATCAGCCCAACGGGTGATATAACGAAACCCCTCCCTGGAACCAGGGAGGGGTTTGCTATACCTATCGCGGCAGGGCCCGCCCCTGCGGGGGCGTTACTTTCTCTCTCGCGAGAGAAAGTAACCAAAGAGCGCGCTTAAGGGGGGAGCCGCCGGTTCGGCTTCGAGCGCAAAGAACGCGCTCTCGCTCACAGGCGCCTCCCCCCTTAAGAATCCCCCGGTCAAGGTCAAGGACACTTCCCCGGGCGGCGGGTAATTGAGTCCGGCTATTGCGGGTGACGAATGGGTGCCGCTTCGATTTCCGGCCCACAGGGGCCTGCGTGGGCAATGGATTGAACGTGGGCGGCACTCCTGATCGCGCCTGGGTTTCCGCGGCATATGGCAGCGGGGGCGGTAAAGCGCCAACCGCGCGCGGTGCGCCGAAACCGCCCCGGGGCACTCGGTGCGCCGCCCAGGCGCGGGATGTGGGCCCCGCCCCTGTCAATGCCGCGCCCACGGGCGGCAGCAAAAACAGGGGGACACCAGTCCCGGCCCCCACGCGCCGGAAGGGTATGCGCCCGCTTCCCGTATAGGGCTCCCCCGTAAAACCGGGGGATTCTTAAGGGGGAGGCCGACTATGGAAGCGGCCCGCCCTTTGGGCCGGTTCCATCCGGAGGCATCCCCCTTAAGTGTGTCTTTGCCTACTTTCTGCACAGGCAGAAAGTAGGTCGCCGAAGGCTCGACAGCCTTACTCCCCCAGCACGGCGGCGCACCGGCCGCACAGCTCGGCATGATGTCCCGGCGTGCCGATATGCTCATCGTGGTTCCAGCACCGGGGGCACTTGGGGGCGTCGCTAAGGGACACCAAAACCTCCATGCCGGGAACCTCGGCCTTTTTCAGCATCACCTTGGAGACGATGAACAGGGTGGCAAGCTCCTTCTCGCTGAACCCGAGCGTCATCGTGCCACCGGCAGCAAAGGTGTCGCCGTTCACGCTCAGGTGGGAGATGACGATTTCCGCGTCCTGATTCTTTTTGACGCCCTGCTCCCGGGCGTTTTCCAACGCCTGGTTCACCACATCCCGCAATTGCAGCAGGTCATGCCAGCGGGCGGTCTCTGCCTCGTCCAGGGCCAGTGCGGGGTCGTAGTCCGGCAGGTCGTTGAACAGCACACACTCCGGGTCGTCGCCCGCCTTGTGGGGCATGGCCGTCCAGATCTCCTGGCTGGTGAAGGCCAGGATGGGGGCCAGCATCCGGGTCATGCCGTCCAGGATGCGGTACAAAGCGGACTGGGCGGAGGCCCGGCCCGCCTCGTCCCCGCAGTACAGCCGGTCCTTGATGATGTCCAGATAGAAGTTGGACATCTCCACCACGCAGAAGTTGTAGACGGCCCGGTAGACCGTGTGGAACTCGTAGGCGTCGTAGCCCGCCCGGACATTCTTCACCAACTCGTTGTAGGCCGCCACTGCCCACTTGTCCAGGTCCAGCATATCCTTCACCGCCACGGCCCCGTCGGGGTCGAAGCCGTCCAGGTTGCCCAGCATATACCGGGCGGTGTTGCGGATTTTCAGGTACGCCTGGGACAGCTGCTTCATGATCTCCTTGGAGATGCGCATATCCTGGGTATAGTCGGCGGAGGACACCCACAAACGGAGCATGTCCGCGCCGTAGTCCTTGATGACCTCGTCGGGGGAGACCGCGTTGCCCAGGGACTTGTGCATGGCCTTGCCCTCGCCGTCCACCGTCCAGCCGTGGGTGATGATCTGCTTGTAGGGCGCGACGCCGTTGCAGGCGATGGAGGTGAGCATACTGGACTGGAACCAGCCCCGGTACTGGTCGCCCCCCTCCAGGTACACGTCGGCGGGATATTTGAGGTTGGCGCGCTGGTCGGCCACCGCGGCCCAGGTGGAGCCGGAGTCGAACCACACGTCCATGATGTCGTTCTCCTTGGAGAAGTGGTTCTTGCCGCACTTGGGGCAGGCAAAGCCCCCGGGGACCAGCTCATCTGCGGTCTTTTCAAACCAGATGTTGGAGCCGTGCTCCCGGAACAGCCCCGCCACGTGGGCGATGGTCTCGGGGGTGACGATGGCCTCGCCGCAGCCGTCGCAGTAGAACACCGGGATGGGCACGCCCCACACCCGCTGCCGGGAGATGCACCAGTCATTGCGCTCGGTAATCATGGACACCATGCGCTCCTTGCCCCAGGCGGGGTGCCACTGAATGCCGTCGCAGGACTTCACCGCCTGATCCTTGATGGCGTCCACGGAGCAGAACCACTGCTCGGTGGCCCGGTAGATGATGGGGTGCTTGCACCGCCAGCAGTGGGGGTAGGAGTGGGTGATCTGGGCCTTTGCCAGCAGGAAGCCCTCGGCCTCCAGATCGGCCACCACCATGTCGTTCCCCTTGGCGTAGAACTGGCCGTTGTACCGCGCGTCGGTCATCACGCCCTTGGCGTTGACGGGCACGGGCACGCCGATGCGGGTGAGCCCCGCGTCGTCATACCGCTTGCACACGTCGAAGTCCTCCGCGCCGAAGCCGGGGGCGGTGTGGACGCAGCCGGTGCCCGCGTCCAGGGTGACGTGGTCGCCGTTCAAGATCACGCTGTCCTGGTCCAGCAGGGGGTGCTTGGCCACCATCAGCTCAAAGTCGGAACCCTTCAGAGTGGCGAGAATTTTACACGCCTCAAAGTCCAGCCCCGCCTGTTTGCACACGCCCTCGGCCAGCTCCTTCGCCATGATATGGACCTCGCCGTTGGGGGCCTGGAGGAGCACGTAGTCAAAGCTGGCGTTCAGGGAGATGGCCGCGTTGCCGGGGATGGTCCAGGGGGTGGTGGTCCAGATGACGAAGAACAGCTTGCTGAGGTCACAGTATTGGCCCAGCTTGCCCTTGTCGTCCTTCACGGGGAACTTCACGAAAATGGTGGTGCACGGGTCGTCCTGGTAGTCGATCTCCGCCTCGGCCAGGGCGGTCTGGTCGTGGGGGCACCAGTAGACGGACTTCATGCCCTTGTAGATCAGGCCCTTCTCCGCCATCTTGCCGAACACTTCGATCTGCTTGGCCTCAAACTCGGGCAGCAGGGTGATATAGGGGTTCTCCCACTCGCCCAGCACCCCCAGCCGCTGGAACTGCTCCGTCATGCGGCCCACGTACTGGGTGGCGAACTCCCGGCACTTGTCCCGGAAGGCGGCCACGGACATCTCCTCCCGCTTCACGCCCTTGTCCTTGAGCACCGCGGTCTCGATAGGCAGGCCGTGGGTGTCCCAGCCGGGGACGTAAGGGGCGCAGTACCCCGTCATGTTCTTGTACTTGACGATGATGTCCTTGAGGATCTTGTTCATGGCGGTGCCGATGTGAATGTTGCCGTTGGCGTAGGGGGGGCCGTCGTGGAGGACGAACCGGGGCTTACCCGCGTTTTTGTCCATCAGCTTGTGGTAGGTGATTTTGGCCCACTCCGGGTTGAGCAGCTCCGGCTCACGCTTGGGCAGGCCCGCCCGCATGGGGAAATCGGTCTTGGGCAGGTGAACGGTCTGGTTGTAGTCCATGGTAATATCTCCTTTTCAATAGATAGCGTTATCTTCACTGAGCATCCGGCACAATCCCTTCAACTGCCGCAGGAAGGGCGCGAGCGCCGTCTGGTCGGTCCGAAATTCAAATGTGAGGGTGTGGGCCCCGCCGTCCCGGCCCCGCAGAAGGCCGGAGATTTCGATGTGCCCGGTTTTGTTAAGGGTAAATTTCAGCCAGTTTCCCCAGTCAATGTCCCGGAATTCCACCTCGCGTCGGCGGAACTCACACATTTCCTCTATCTCCTCTGCGAACCGAAGGATATCCTTCCAGTCGCACTCCCAGCCGCCCAGCCCGGCAAACTCCCCGGACACCACCTTCACATAGCACTCCGTGTTATAGCTGCTAAGCCGCGCGTCCTCCGGGCTGTGGCAGATGTCCCGGAACGCCAGCAGGTTCTCTCCATAGCACAGTTCGACGGGGTCAAAACGCAGTATTTTGCCGCAGTCATCCCGCATACCTGCCATCCTTCCCATAAAAAACGCCTCTGTCCCCAAACGGAGACAAAGGCGCAAAACCCCTGCGGTACCACTCCTGTTCCGCGCTTTCACGCGGCACTCATACACGCTGTAACGGGCACACCCGGCGGGGCCTACTGCCGCGCAAACCGCACGGATTCGGGCCGCGGCTCCCAGGGGATGTTCGCCGGGTCCGCCCCGCCGCCCTCGCACCAAAGCGGGCGGCTCTCTGAGAGGCATCTTTCCGGTTACTCGTCCTGTTCAAAGCCTTGCTTATATCAGCCTAACCATATTATAGGCACGGGGCGGTTTTGTCAACCGTTTTTCCAGGAAAAACTGTACAAAAGCTGTCCCCTGCCGGGGGACGCCCTCCGGGGGGTACCTTTCTCTCGCGCGAGAGAAAGGTACCAAAGAGCGCGCTTAGGGGGAAGCCCGCCGGTTCAGCTTCGGGCGCAAAGGGCGCTCCCTCGCCCACAGGCGGGCTTCCCCCTAAGAACCCCCTGTTTACGGGGGACGCCCGATACGTGCCTCGGGTGCGGACCCTTCCGGCGCGCTAGTCCTTCGACGCGGGCATCTTATTGGTGCTGCCGCTTGTGTCTGGGCACTGCCCGTATGTTGGGTTCACGATGCTGCGCCTCAGGGTCAGGCCGTCTGCTCCGGGGCGCTTGTTCACACGTGCCTGCCCAGAAACGCGTGCCAGCCATTGCGTTCCAAATGGCGGGCAACCACAAATCCGTTTTGCTCCAAAGCGGCTTTGACCTCCTCCTGCCGCCCGTCAATGACGCCGGAGGTGAGAAACACTCCGTCCGCCGCCATGAACTCCCCCGCCTTCGCCGACAGGGGGATAATCACGTCCGCCACGATGTTGGCCAGCACCACCCGGTTCTGCCCGGGCTCCAGCTTGGCCGCCAGCTTTTTGTCGTGGAGCACGTCCCCGGCGTACACGCTCAGCCGGTCCGGCCCGATGCCGTTCAGGGCGGCGTTCTCGAAGGCCACGTCTGCCGCCTTGGGGTCGATGTCCACCCCCACCGCCCGGGCCGCCCCCAGGGAGAGTGCCGCGATGGCCAGAATCCCCGACCCGCAGCCCAGGTCCAGCACCCGGTCGCCGGGGCGCAGAACCTCCTCCAGCAGCTCCAAACACAGCTGGGTGGTGGGGTGGCTCCCGGTTCCGAAGGTGAGGCCGGGATTCAGATAGAGCGGTGTGCGCCCCCCGGGCACGGACTGCCCCCGCATCCAGTCCGGGACGATGTACAGCCGTTTCCCCACCGGGATGGGCTGGTAGTACTTCTGCCAGGAGGTGGCCCAGTCCTCCTCCCGGAGGGAGGCGGTCTGGGGCTCGTACTCCTCCAGCCCCGCCAGATATCGGCGCAGCTGCTTCTGCCCCTCCTCGCTGTCCGGGACGTAGAACTTCACCCGGCTGGCCCCCTTCATGCGCTGGGCCAGCCCCTCGTCCACGTAGTCCCAGTACTGCCGGTTCTGCTCTAAAAAGCGGAGGAAATCCCCCTCCTCCTCCACCACCAGCCCGGTCATGCCGTTGGCGGCGAGGGTATCGCACACCGCGTCCAGCCGGTCCGCCGGCACGGGGAGGGTGACTTCTAACCAAGTATCCATAAATGGCTCCTTTCTGGAGGGCCGGCTTCCGGCGGGTTCCTTTTCCCCCGTGGGAAAAGGAACCAAAAGGACGCTTAGAGGGTGGCCGCCGGTTCGACTTCGAGCGCCAAGGGCGCGCTCTCGCTCACAGGCGGCTTTCCCCCTAAGAACCCCTGGTTTTTAAGGGCACGCCGCTTTCAAACAGGCAGAACCCTTCCGGCTTGCGCGGCCTTGCGAATGAATTTCCCTTCGATTTCCGGCCCACAGGGGCCTGATTTGGGCGCTGGAACGGTTTAGTGCCGTTCTCTCGTCAACGCCTGCGTGGTTCCTTTGTACCGCCAGGGGCACCCGCGCTGCTCACGACGGCTCAGCACTGTTTTTACGCTTCGCCTGTTCGCGACGCGCGGCTTCGCTGCGACTTGGACAAAACCCGCCTCCGCTTTGCGGCGGCTGGGCTTTTGCCCTCGCTCCGCTCCATCCGCGCTGCTCACGACGGCTCAGCGCATTTATTTCACCTTGATCTGCTTCACGCTGTCCAGCCGGATGAGCTTTTCGCACTCGTTCTTTTTGCCCTCGTTGGCCAGCACCAGGGCCCAGTCCTCGTCCGCGTCCAGGATTTTGCACACCTTGCCATACACGTCGAGGTCTCCGGCCTCCACGGTCAGCTCCACCGTCTGGCCGATCTGCTTGCGCACCTGCTCTCCCAGCCCCGCGGCCCGGAGGCTGCCGATGCCGTTTTCCCGCAGGAGGCGCTCCAGCCGGCTCACCTTGCTCATGAGCACAAGCACCATAATAAATGAAAATATCCCGAAGTATTCCATCGCTCCGCCCTCCTCAGTTCAGCTCCAGGAGGGAGCGCTTCGCCGCCTCCCCATCCTTGAGGAAGGTGATGGTGCTGATGGCGGACAGGGGGATGAGCCGCACCTCGTTCTTTTCCGGCTTCTTCTGGTTTACCACAACCTCCACGCTGGCCCAGGCCCCGTCGAAGTCCTGGATGACGCACCAGTCATGGATCACGGGCATCCCGTCGTCATTTTCATAGAAGGTCAGCTTCACCCGTTTGCCCTGGGCCTGTTTCAGCAGCCGGGTCACCGGGGGCTTCACAGGGCTTCCCTTCTCGTCCACCCCGTCCTGGAGGAGATAGTCGCAGCTCACCCCCAGAATCTGGGCCATGCGCACGATCTTGTCCGTCTCCGGGTAGGCGGCGTCCGACTCCCAGCGGCTCACCGCCTGCCGGGTCACGTCCAGCTGTTCCGCCAGCTGTTCCTGGGTCAGGTTGCGGGCCCTGCGGGCCTCGGCCAGTTTGTTCCCTAAGCTCATTCCATTCACCTCATAGCACAGGAGGCCGCGCCCCCCTTGATGCTTTCAGAATATCAAAGCCGGCCCGTTTGACCAGCGTTTTGGCGTTTCCAAATGTAACGTTTGGGTTTCCATAGCCCCTCGGGGCCTCCGGCGGGGTACTTTTCCCCCGTGGGAAAAGTACCCAAAAGGACGCTTAAGGGGTGGCCGCCGGTTCGACTTCGGGAGCACAGACCGCTCCCTCGCTCACAGGCCGCCCACCCCCTAAGAACCCCCGGAAGGGCAAGGGCACTTCCCCAGTCAGCAGGTTGTCAAATCCGGCTTTCACTTCTGACGAACGGGGCTCACTTTGCTTTCCGGCCCACAGGGGCCTCACTTGGGTGCTGGAACGGCCCGGAAACCGTTCCCCTGTCAGCGCCTGCGCGGTTTCCCGATACGGCCCGGGGCCGGCCGTCAGCCGGCGTCCTAATCCGCCAGCTCCTTCAAGGTGACCGCGTACGCCTCCCGCTCGTGGGGCAGGACGGGCAGTTTGTCCGGCTGCTCCCAGCCCTTGGCATCGAAGATGCGGCGGATGAGGAAGTCAGTGAAATCCGGGTTCTTCACCAGCACCGGGCCCGTCAGGTGGGTGGCGAACACATTGCCGGACACATAGCCCTCCCCGTCGTCTCCATCGTCCAGGCTCAGATCCGGGTCGCTTGTGTTGCCCTGATATCCCACCTCCACCCGGAATAGGGGCGTTTTCACGCCCCTCGTCGATGAGCATTTGTTCATAAAGCCCACCACGTCACCCTCCCACAGCTCGGCCTCGGCCACCACATCGCTGGGATACCGCCTTTCATGCTCCCCGGTGGTGAAGTCCGCAAACCCCAGGCAGGGCCACACCCTGCCGTTGGCGTCGGTGATGGACGCGCCCAGCAGCTCCATGGCGTTGCCGGTGAACAGCACCACCGCCCCCCGGTCCACGGCGGCCTTGAGGGCCTCCTTGTGGGGGAGCAGGGCGTTGAGCGCCGCCTTCTGGGTGCGCTCGGTGCCCGCGCCCATGTAGATGAAGTCAGCGTGCTCAAAATCCGGGGCGTCCTCAAACAGGGCGGTCTCCACCGCCACGGACACCCCCATGGCCTCCAGATGCCGCCGCAGGACGGCCACGTTGGCGTACTCCCCGTACAGGGACATACAGTCGGGATAAAGGTGCAAAATGGTCAGTTCCATAAAAAAACCTTCCTTGAAGTTTCTCAAATCATTGGGCCTGTCAGCATGACCACGCTCCGATTGGACACGCGGCCGGGCCGCTTTCACTGCGTCTCAGCCAAAACCCAGCCCCACCTTGTGGGCCTTGGGCTTCTGGCTTCGCTCCGCTCCAAGCTCCCCTGCGTGTCTATCGCCGCGCTACGTGCTCCAGCAGCTTGTCCCGGTCAGAGAAGCAGGTGACCACATACACGTCCTCGTCCCCGGCCTTTTTCAGGTGTTCCGCCGCCGCGGTGATATCCCCGCCCACCTCAATTTTCTCCGGCGGGATGGCGGTGTAGTCAAACCGCAGGGCCAGATCGCTGCAGTATTTCCCATACAGCATCACCTTCTGCACGTGCCCGCAGTTCAGCCGGTCAAAGTCGATGTCCCACAGCCAGCTGGTCTCGCCGGTGAAGTATTTCCGGCTGATGGCGTCCACAATCACCAGCACCGTGCAGGGCTTTTCTGTGGCGGCGATATAGGCCAGGTTGGTGTCGTAGGCCACCGAGTTCTCGTGCTTGGAGGTGAGCAGGGTGCCCTGGTGGTCCCCCAGGGTAAAGGTAATCATCCGTCCGTTTTTCAACAGATAGTTGTCGATGACCCCGGCCATGACCCCCTCGTCCACCCCCGCCTGGGCGCACACCGACCATGCCGCCAGGATGTTGTAGACGTTGTAGATGCTCTTGAAGGCCAGGGAGATGTCGGTCTCCCCGTTGATGGTCAGCCTGCCCGCCTTCAGGTCCAGGGCGGTGACGGTAAAATCCGTGTCATGCCGCTTATGGCCGCAGACGGGGCAGGCATAGTGCCCGATGTGGGCGTAGTGGTAACAGGAGTACTCCATCCGGCCCTTGCACACCGGGCAGCGGGCCCCGTCGTGGTACACGCCCCGATGTTCCTTGGTGCTCACCGAGCACTCGTCCAGGCCGAACCACTTCACCCTTGCCGGGTCGTGCTCCCGGGCGAAGCAGGACACCAGCGGATCGTCGGCGTTGAGCACCAGGGTGGTGTCGGGGAATACCGCGTCCTTGATCGCGTCGTACACCCACTCCGGATGGCCGTTGCGGGTAAGCTGATCCCGGTACAGGTTGGTGATGACGAAGTGGGTGGGATGGAACCATTTGAAGGTGTGGCGGGCGTAGCGCTCGTCGCTCTCCAGCAGCAGCACGTCGCCGCGCATTTTCCCTCCCAGGGTGCAGTGGGACAGGATCAGGGTGGCCACGCCCTCGATCTGGTTGGAGCCCTCCTTGTTATAGACCACCCGCCTGCCGTCCGCCGTCAGGATGGCGGCGATCATCTCCACGGTGGAGGTCTTGCCGTTGGAGCCGGTGACGGCGATCACCCGCTGGGGCAGCTTCACCCGGCCCAGCACATCGGGGCACACCTTCAGGGCGAACTGCCCCGGCAGGGAGCTGCCCTTGCCGATGAGCCCCCCGATGAAGCGCAGGATTTTACATACTATGACGGCCAAAACTAATCTCATACTTATGCCCTCTCCTGTTCTTTTTCCGCCTGCCTCAGTTCCCGCCACTCATCCTCCAGGATGGCCATGAGGATATCGTCCCCATAGCCCTCCCCGTCCGGCACCGCCTCCCGGCGGACGCCCTCCCGCCGGAAGCCCGCCTTTTCATAGGCCCGGATCGCGCGGGGGTTGAAGGAGAACACGTCCAGCTCCAGCCGGTGGAGCCCCAGCCCCTCAAAGGCGAAATCCCGGGTCATCCGCACCGCCCAGGAGCCGACCCCTTTCCCGCAGCTGTCCGCGCGGAACAGGGCGATGCGGAAATTGCCGCACCGGGCCTCCCAGTCGATCTCGTTGATCACGCTCTCGCCCAGAATGCGCCCGTCCGGGCCAAGGATGAGGAAATCGGCCCGGTCGTCCGCCGTGAGGCACCGCTGGAAGTAGGCCATGACCTCCTCCCGGGTGAAGCCGGTCCGGCCGCCTGTCAGTCTGGCCACCTCTGCATCCGTGCAAAACGCCCCGCAGTACGCCTTTGCGTCCGATGCCCGGACGGGGCGCAGGGTGTAGCCGTCCTTTTCCCAGCTCTGCGCTATCTGTCTCATGCCTATGCTTCCTCTCACAGTCGTTTGTACGGGAAGAACAGGTAGAGCTGCCCGCCCTCCGCCGGGCGCTGGCACTCCTGCACCGCCCCGGCCAGGGACAGCCCCCGCCGCTCCAATTCGTCCAGCCCTGCCTGGAATGAGGCGGCGTAGTCCCCCTCCGCTTTCACCCGCAGGCAGGCGAAGGCGGGCAGCGTCCACTTTGTCCAGCCCTCGGGCGGCAGCGCCTCCGGGCAAACCTGGACGCCCGCCAGATACAGCCCCCGGGTGAAGCCGTCCTCCCAGGGCAGGAAGGCGCGGGACAGGTCGCTCATGGCGCCCCAGACGCCCAGGGGCGCGCCGCTTTCCTCCCGCAGAGCCAGCGCCTCCACCTCGCCGAACCGGGCGTTGGCCCGCTCCCACAGGGCGGGGGCGGGGTTGAATCCAGGTTTTGCCTCGCCCTCCATGCCGATAATGGAGACGGGGGGCAGCTCACAGGTTATGATCTCCATGATTCCGCCCCCTCACAAGCGTTTTGTAAAGCAGACGATCCGGTTTGCCTCGGCAAAGCCCGCCGCCAGATGGAAGGCCGCGCTGTCCGTATTTTCCAGTTCGCAGTCGCTGGCAAATTCGGCGCAGCCCCGTTCCCGGGCCCAGCCCTCACAGGCGGCCAGCAGGGCGCGGGCAACCCCCCGGCCCCGGAACCCCTCCCGGACATAGACGCCCTCCAAATAGCCCACCGGGCTGGTTTCCGTCCCCTCCACGTAGTCGCGGCGGAGCTGGCACTGGGCAAAGCCCGCCGGGGCGTTGCCCTCCACGGCGAGAAACACCGCGCACTCCGAGGGGGGCAGCGCCTCCCACTCCGCCAGCAGCTCCTCCGGCGCGTTCCCCGGCCACAGCTCACAGGCCAGCGCCGCGGCCTGGGCCAGGGCCTCTCCACTTGCTCTCGTAATCATCATGTGGTTTTCTCCAAGTATATCATCAATGCGGTGATGTCCGCCGGGGACACCCCGGACACACGGGACGCCTGCCCCAGGTTCAGCGGCCTGATTTTGTCCAGCTTCTGCCGCGCCTCCAGCCGCAGGCCCTGTATGGACAGATAGTCCACGTCCGGGGGCAGGGGCTTGTCCTCCAGCTTCCGCAGCTCCTCCACCTGCCGGTTCTGCCGGTCGATATAGCCCGCATACTTCACGGAAATTTCAACCTGCTCTGTAATTTCCCGGGAAAGGGGAGGCCTGTCCTGGTCAAAAGAAGCCAGGTCAGCGTAGCTCAGCCGGGGGCGGCGCAGCAAATCAATCAGCCGCGCCCCGTGGGGGCAGGGGGGCTCGCCCTTTGCCTCCAGCAGCCTGTCCAGTTCCGGGGAAGGGGCCGCCCCGGTGTGTTCCAGGCGCTTGATCTCCCGGTCTACGGCGGCGTACTTCTCCTCGATTTGGGCCAGCCGCTCCCCGCTCACCAGCCCCGCCCGGTGGCCGTAGGCGGCCAACCGCCGGTCGGCGTTGTCCTGCCGGTGGATGAGGCGGTACTCCGTCCGGGAGGTCATCATCCGGTAGGGCTCGTTGGTGCCCTTGGTCACCAGATCGTCGATGAGCACCCCGATATAGCCGTCCCCCCGGCTGAGGATCAGGGGCGGCTCGCCCTTGATTTTCAGCGCCGCGTTGATCCCGGCCACAAGGCCCTGGGCGGCGGCCTCCTCATAGCCCGAGGAGCCGTTGAACTGCCCCGCGCCGTACAGGCCGGGAATTTTTTTGCACTCCAGGGTGGGCAGCAATTCGGTGGGGTCCGCGCAGTCGTACTCGATGGCATAGGCGGGCCGGGTCATCTCCGCCCGCTCCAGGCCGGGGATGGTGTGGAGCATTTTCACCTGCACCTCCTCGGGCAGGGAGGAGGAAAACCCCTGGATGTACAGCTCCTCGGTGTTGAGGCCCATGGGCTCGATGAAGAGCTGATGCCTTGGCTTGTCGGCAAAGCGCACCACCTTGTCCTCGATGGAGGGGCAGTACCGGGGCCCCACCCCCTCAATCACCCCGGAGAACAGGGGGGAGCGGTGAAGGTTGTCCCGGATGACCTTGTGGGTGTGTTCGTTGGTATAGGTGAGGTAGCACACCGCCCGGTTTTCCGGGAGCGTTTCCGTGGTGAAGGAGAAGGGCACAGGTGTCTCGTCTCCCGGCTGGACCTCCATTTTGGAGAAGTCCACGCTGCGGCGGTTCACCCTGGGGGGCGTGCCCGTCTTGAACCGCCGGATGGACAGCCCCAGCTTTGTGAGGCAGTCTGTCAGGGGCAGGGCCGCCGCCATGCCGTCGGGGCCGGAGGCCCTTGTGACCTCCCCCACGATGGTGCGGCCCCCCAGATAGGTGCCGGTGGCGATGACCGCCGCTTTGACGGCGTACACCGCCCCGGTGGCGGTGACGACGGCGGAAACCGCCCCGTTTTCGGTGAGAATCTCGGTGACCTCCCCCTGCTTCACCCACAGGTTCTCCTGGAGCTCCAGCCGGTGCTTCATCGCCTCCTGGTAGCGGCGGCGGTCGGCCTGGGCCCGGAGGGACCACACCGCGGGGCCCTTGCCCCGGTTGAGCATCCGGTACTGGATGCAGGCCTGGTCCGCGGCGCGGGCCATCTCGCCCCCCAGGGCGTCGATCTCCCGCACCAGATGGCCCTTGCCCGTGCCGCCCACGGCGGGGTTGCAGGGCATATTGCCCACCGCGTCCAGGTTGATGGTGAAGCACAGGGTTTTCAGCCCCATCCGGGCGGAGGCCAGGGCGGCTTCGATGCCGGCGTGGCCCGCGCCGATAACGGCGATGTCAAATTGTCCGGCGTCATAGCGCATGGCGCGGCCTCCTTTCCCCTCCGCGGGGCGTGCCCTTCAGCCCTCCCCCCGCAGGGGGGAGGGTGCCCCCGAAGGGGGCGGGTGAGGGGGGACATTCGATGCTCCTCAATTCGTGCCCTCATCCGTCATTTGCTTCGCAAATGCCACCTTCCCCCTGGAAGGGGGAAGGCTGATCGCTTAACCCCTCAGCTCCACCACCGCCAGCTCGGGCCGGTTAAAAATGCGGAACCCTTTGAAGGGCACCGTGTTGTTCCCCAGCCCCCGGGAGACAAACAGGGTGCTGTCCCCCTCGGTGTACAGCCCCGCCGTCCATCGGGGGAAAAACTGCCGGTTTGTCCCCAGCAGCCCGCCCACAAAGGGCAGGCGGATAATGCCCCCGTGGCCGTGGCCGGACATCACAAAGTCATATCCGTCGGCGGCGTACTGGCCGAAGTGGTCGTTCCGGTGGGCCAGCAGGAGGGTGAACAGGCCGGGGTCATTGTCCTGAATCCGGGCGTACAGCCCCTCCGGGGTGGTCTGGTCGGCGTAGCCGTTGGGGTCGTCCGCCCCGGCCAGCACAATTTTCTCCCCGCCCCGCTCCAGAATTTCATACTGGTTGGAGAGCACCCTCACCCCGCACTGGGCCAGCAGGGCCTTCAGCTCCTTCACCGTCCCCGAGCCCAGGGCCCACTCGTGGTTGCCCGTGACGTAGTAGGTGGGGGCGGTGGCGGCCAGCCCCCGGGCCAGCGCGGGCACCATCTCCAGCTGGGACTTCTGGTCGATGAGGTCGCCGGTGATCACGATCAGGTCCGGCTCCGACTCCCGCACCCGCTCCAAAAGCTCCCCGCTGTCCTCCCCGTACTGGTGGCCGTGGAGGTCGGACAGGTGGGCAATGGTGAAGCCGTCAAAGCCCTGGGGCAGGCCGTCCAGCTCCGCCTGGGCGCGGGTGGTCTGGAGCCCCCAGCACTGCCACCGGAACCAGAACCAGCCCCCCGCCGCCAGAATCAGCAGGGCCAGCAGCCAGCGCAGGGCGCGGCGTTTTCTCCGGGGGCGGCGGGCTCCCTCCCCCCGCTCAGTCGTCGTCATGGAGGTAATAGGGCCGCATCAGGCTCTTGTGCTGGGTGGAATCCTTCTGCCGGTCGGCGCGGGGGGGCGCTTCGATGGGCCGGGGCCGGTCGTCCCGGCGGCGCTTCCGCTTCCCCGCCAGGGACGGGGGCAGAACCGGCTCCTGGACAGGCTGGGCCGGCGCGCCCTGCTTTTTCCCCTGGCGGCGGGGCTTGGGGCGGGCGGACCTGTCCTGCTTTTTCCCGCCGTCCTGCCGGGGGGGCTGGGCCTGGGGCCGGGGTGCGGGGCGGCGGGGGGCCAGCAGCCGCGCCGTGGCGTCCATGATGACGTCGGAATCCAGGGGATTGGGCTTGTAGAAGTCGGTAACGGGCACGGAGGGGTCGGCGGGCAGGGTGTCCTCAATCCTGCCCTGGCGCACGCCCCGGCCGATGGGCTTGTCGCGCAAAACCAGCGGTTTTTCCTCCGCCGGGGCCGGGGCGGGGGCTTCCTGAACAGCCCCGCCGGACTTTTTGCGGCGGCGGCGTTTCTTCCTGAGGGCGTCCCCCTCCTGCGAACCATTCGCAACGGTGGTTTGAGGTGCGCCCTTGGCACCCGCGGAGCGGGGACGGCGGGAGTCCGCCGCAGAATCCGAAGGATTCCCGCAGGGCGGATTCATTCCGCCCGAGGATTGCAATCCAAGGGGGCCCCCGGCCGGCGCTTTCGCGCCGGCTGGGGAACGGCGGCGCTCCTTCGCGGCGGCACGGGCCTCCGCGTCCTCGGCATTGACGGGCCGCCCGTGCCTGTCCCTCTGGGGCGGGTCGAAGTTCTCCATGGGGAAGGGGTGGTTTTCCACCACCGGGATGGGCCTGCCCAACAGCTTCTCAATGGCCTTCAATTCGTCCTTTTCGTCGAACTGGCAGAAGGAGACGGCCTCCCCCTCATGCCCCGCCCGGCCGGTGCGGCCGATGCGGTGCACATAGGTCTCGGGCACGTCGGGCAGGTTGTAGTTGAACACGAAGGGCAGCTCGGTGATGTCGATGCCCCGGGCGGCGATGTCGGTGGCGGCCAGCACCCGCACCCGTCCCGCTTTGAAGTCGCTCAGGGCCTGCACCCGGGCGGTCTGGCTCTTGTTGCCGTGGATGGCGGCGGCGGAGATGCCCCGCTTCTGGAGGTCCTGGGCGATGCGGTTGGCCCCGTGCTTGGTGCGGGAGAACACCAGGGCGGAGGTGATGTGCCGCTCCTCCATGAGATGGGCCAGCAGCTTCGTTTTGTTGGACTTGTCCACATAGTACAGGGACTGCCGGATGACCTCCACCGGGGAGGAGACGGGGTCCACGGCCACGCGGGCGTAGTCATGGAGCAGGCCGTTCACCAGCCCCATCACCTCGGGGGGCATGGTGGCAGAGAAAAACAGGGTCTGCTTTTTGTCCGGCAGCAGCTTCAAGATCCGCTTCACGTCGTGGATAAAGCCCATGTCCAGCATCCGGTCTGCCTCGTCCAGCACGAAAATCTCAATGCGGGACAGGTCCACAAGCCCCTGGCCGTGGAGGTCCAGCAGCCGCCCGGGGGTGGCCACCAGGATGTCCAGCCCCCGGTTTATGGCGTCCACCTGGGGCTGCTGGCCCACGCCGCCGAAGATGACGGCGGAGCGCAGGGGCAGGTTGCGCCCGTAAGACACAAAGCTGTCCTGAATCTGAATGGCCAGCTCCCGGGTGGGGGTGAGGATCAGCGCCCGGATCACCCGGGGCCTGGGCACGCGGCCGCTGAGCCGCTGCAAAATGGGGGCGGCGAAGGCGCAGGTCTTGCCGGTGCCCGTCTGGGCGCAGCCCAGCACGTCCCGCCCCGCCAGGGCGGGGGGGATGGCCTTGCGCTGGATGGGGGTGGGGTCGGTGTAGCCCTCCTGGGTGAGGGCCTTCAAAATGGGGGCGGTGAGCCCCAGATCACGGAAATTCATATACCTTTCTTCGTCCTATTCTATTCTGGATTCGCCTTTTCATGGGCGGCCAGAGATTGTTTCACAGCTTCCACGGTGCCCGTCAGGCTCTGGCCCCTGATGGGGACGGTGATGTGGGCGCACTTCTCATACAGCGGCGCCCTGCGCCGGTACACGTCGGCCAGGGTCTGGCCGGGGGAGAGGGCAATCCCCCTGGAGGCCATGTTGCGGATGCGCCCCGCCACATCCGCCAGCGGCAGCTCCAGGTAGACCACCGTGCCCAGCGCCCGCATATGGGCAATGGCCTCCTCCCGGCACACGCAGCTCCCCCCGGGGGCCACCACCGTCCCCCGGCAGTCCAGGGAGCAGATGGCGTCCCGCTCCAGGTCCAGAAACGCCTCCACCCCCCGCGTGTCGATGAGCTGCTGGAGCAGCGCGCCCTCCCGCTGCTGGATGAGCAGGTCTACATCCAGGAATTCCATCCCCAGGGCCTTGGCCAGCACCACGCCCACGGTGCTCTTGCCGGCCCCCGGCATCCCGATGAGAATTATATTGTCCATCCCGGCGCGCCCCCAACCGTCTCCGCCCGCTGCTTTCCAGATTCTGGCGGGCGCTGTAATCGTAGTATTATATCAGATAAAATCCCCCGCGGCAAGGCTTACCGGCCCAGTTTCCGCCCGTTTTTCCGCCGGGGCTGAAAAAAGCGCCCATCCCCCAGGGATAGGCGCTCTTTTTCGTCCGGTTTCGCCGGCTTTTCCGTCACCAGTGCCCCTCCGAGCTTCTCACCCACACGGAGCGGTTGCCCGCCTGGAGGTTGTACAGGGTCCTGGTGAGCTCGGTCAGCTCCTTCTCCTTCAGCTGGGCGAACAGGAAGCCATAGCGGAACTTCCCCGGCTGGTACTCCTCCACCCGAATGATCTCCCCCACAAACTCCATGGGGGCGTAGTCCTCCAGCTTCACCCGCAGGCGCAGCACCTCGTCCACCGCGTGCAGATACTCCGACTCGATGCACGCCCCTCCGCTGCTGATATCCACCAGGGCGCACTCCTCCGGGTGGGTGAAGCCGGTGTCCTTGGGATAGCACATCGTCACGGGCACCCGCATCCGCAACCGGAAATCCTGGCGGTGCTCCGGGATGGGCTTGACCTTCACGTCCTTCAGCCTGCACACCAGCCGGGTGGACTCCTGGACGGTGCCCCTCAGGTAGAAGGGGGTCATCCCCTCGTCCAGCCCCCGCACCACCACGGAGGTGCCCATCTCCCGGACGCTCAGCGACAGCCCCCCGGGCAGCCGCTCCAGCGTCAGGCTGGAAGGGCCGAACTCGGTGAGCCGCCCGGTGAGTACCGGCTCCCCGTCCGGTGTCTCCACGTCCAGCGTCATCCCGCTGTGCAGCTTAGGCAGTTCGCCCGTCTCCTCATTCAGTTCTTCCTCGTCGTAGTCGTCCGACCGCCCGAACAGGGATGAAAAAAAGCCCATGGTGTTCCTCCTATTTCGCCCCGCGGCGGGCGGGCCGCCGCGGGCTGAGTGTCCTCTTTCCCATATGGTCTGATTATAACCGTTCCCGGCGTCAAATGTCAAGCGCCTCCTGGCACGGGGGCCCCGCAAAATATGGCAGCCCCCATAGACGGGCGCTGGGTTTTCTGGTATCATATCAATTCAGCAAATAAAGTCGAGCATTTTCAGGGGCCGCTGCTGTATTCTGGTCCCGTAAGGCGGTGGATCAATTGGATGGGCATATTGAGGCGGTCCAGCGGATGCAGGATTATATCCGGGAGAATCTGGACGGGACGATTACCATGGCGGACCTGGCCCGGGCCGCCATGTACTCCCCCTGGTACTCTTACCGGCTGTTCGTCCAGTGCCTCAACGTCACGCCCTCGGCGTATATCCGGCGGCTGCGGCTGTCCCGCTCGGCCCTGAAGCTCAGGGACAGCCGGGTCAAGATTGTGGACGCCGCCATTGACGCGGGCTTCGAGAGCGTGGACGGCTTTCAGCGGGCCTTTTTCAGGGAGTTCGGATGCAACCCCTGTGAGTATTCCATGCGCCCGGTGCCAATTCACCTGTTCAAGCCTTACGGAGTCAAATACAGAAAAGCAAAGGAGAATGCGACTGTGAAAGAAGTTAAAACTGTGTTCGTACAGGTTGTGGAAAAGCCCGCGCGGAAGGCCGTCATCAAGCGGGGCCGGGAGGCGAAGGATTACTGGAAGTACTGCGAGGAGGTGGGCTGCGACGTGTGGGGCCTGCTGTCCAGCATGAAGTCCCTGGGCGGCGAGCCGGTGTGCCTGTGGCTTCCCCCGCGGTATATCGCCCCCAACACCTCGGAATACGTGCAGGGGGTGGAGGTCCCAGTGGATTACGCCGGGGAGGTCCCGGAGGGCTTTGACGTGATTGAGCTGCCCCCGTGCAGCTACCTCATGTTCCAGGGCGAGCCCTTCGAAGAGGCGGACTTCGGCGAGGCCATCCAGCAGGTGTGGACCGCCATTCAGAACTATGACCCCCAGCCCGCCGGTTTCCAATGGGACCGCGCGAACCCCCGCGTTCAGCTGGAGCCCATCGGCACCCGGGGGTATATCGAGCTGCGGCCCGTCAAGCGCGCTTAGGCCCGCGGGCGGGGCGCCCAAACAGTTGTAATCTCCCGGCGGATGCGCTATAATGGGGAAAAGCCTGTCCCCACAGGCCCCTCATTATGATAACGCGTCCGCCGGGAGGTTTTATGAAACCCAATATCCTTGTTATTTGCGGGCCCACGGCCTCCGGCAAGACCGCCCTGGCGGCGGAGCTGGCCCTCCGGCTCGGCGGCGAGGTGGTATCCGCCGACTCCATGCAGGTCTACCGGGGTATGGACATCGGCACCGCCAAGCCCACCGCCGGGGAGAAGCGGGGCGTCCCCCACCATATGCTGGACGTGGCCAGCCCCGCCGAGAATTACTCCGTGGCCCGGTACGTATCGGAGGCCGTCCCCATTGTGGACGATATCCTGGCCCGGGGAAAGCTGCCCATCGTGGCGGGGGGAACGGGCCTTTATATCGACCACCTGGTGGCCGGGCGGCAGTTCGCCCCCTTCGAGGCGGACAGCGGCCTGCGCCGGTCCCTCCAGGCCCGGGCGGAGGCGGAGGGCCTGCCCGCCCTGCGCGCCCAGCTGGAGCGGGCCGACCCGGAGGCCGCCGCCCGCATCCACCCCAACGACGAAAAGCGCACCATCCGGGCGCTGGAGGTCTGGCTGTCCACCGGCAAAACCATCACCCAGCACGACCGGGAGAGCCGCGCCCTGCCCGACCGCTACGCGCCCCTGACCATCGCCCTCAATTTCCGGGACCGGGCCGCCCTGTGGGACCGCATCGGCCGCCGGGTGGACGGGATGATGGCCCAAGGCCTGGAGGGGGAGGTGCGGGGCCTGCTGGCCGCCGGCATCCCCCGGGACTGCACCGCCATGCAGGCCATCGGCTACAAGGAGATGGCCGCCGCCATTTTGGAGGGCCGCCCCGCCGCCGAGGGGGCGGAGGAGGTCAAGCTCCGCTCCCGGCAGTACGCCAAGCGGCAGCTCACCTGGTTCCGGAGGAACCGGGCCGCCCACTGGTTTGAATGGGACGAGATACCAAATTTTTCCGATGCCCTCGATTTTTCGACAAAGCTTGCCAGGGAGTGTGGATTACAATAAATACGCTCGGACTAAAAAATAGAGGAGTGTATTCAACATGAGCCTTACATCCACCGTTTCCGTCGCCAAGCAGCCCAACGTCCAGGACGCCTTTTTGTCCGCCGCCCGCCGCCTCGCCGCCCGGGTCACCGTGTTCCTCATGAACGGCTACCAGCTCCGGGGCGTCATCACCGCCTTCGACCCCTATGTGGTGGTGGTGGTCACCGACGGCAGGCAGCAGGTCATTTACAAGCACGCCATCTCCACCATCGCCCCCGAGCACCCTGTGGAACTGGAGGAAGCGCGAGGATAACCGCGCAGGGGAGCTTGGAACGGAGCGAAGGCAAAAGCCCAGCCGCCGCGCGGCGGGGGCGGGTTTTGCCTGAGTCGCAGCGAAAGCGACCCGGCCGCGCGGCCAATCCGAGCGTGACAAGGAAGCCCGAGGATAGCCGCGCGCCCCACAGACAGAGAAAAAGGACTGATCCCATGAAAGAGAGCAAACTGGCCACCAAGGTCATGATCGCCATCCTGTGCCTGGGGGTGGGGGTCTATCTGGCCGTCTACTTTGTCCGGGGCTGGAAAGAGGACCTGGCCACCACCCGGGCCTATTCCTTCTCCCTGGACATGGGCGCGGAGGCCGCCGGCATCCTGGTGCGCACCGAGATCCCCCTGGCCGGCTCGGGGGGGTACGTGGACCAGATCCTGGCCGAAGGGGCCAAGGCCGCCGCGGGGGACCCGGTGGCCCTGCTGTACAGCGACCCCTCCGCCCTCACCACCCGGCAGTCCATCCGCTCCCTGGAGGCGGAGATTCAGCAGCTCCAATACGCCCTGAATTCCGGCACCCAGAACACCGACGCCGCCCGGCTGGACGCCCAGGTCATCAACTCCATCGTGGCCCTGCGCTCCCTGGCCGCCCGGGGTGATCTCACCACCCTGGAGGACTCCGCCCTCAACCTGCGCGCCATGGTGTTCAAGCGGGACTACACCTATGGCGACACCAACGCCGCCGGCCAGCTCTCCCAGCTCATCGCGGACAAGCAGTCCCAGCTGGCCGAGCTGAACCGTTCCCTCAACCAGGTTTCCACCACGGTGTACGCCCCGGTCTCCGGGGTGTACTCCGCCGGGGCGGACGGCTGGGAGGGGGTTGCCACCCCCGCCATGCTGGACGGGCTCACCGCCGCCGGCCTGGAGGACCTGCTTCACCAGCAGCACAGCCCCGACCCCGGCGCCGTGGGCAAGCTGATCACCGGCTCCACCTGGTACTTCGCCGCCCTGCTGGACGGCACGGACACCGGCCTTCAGTCCGGCCGGCAGTACATCCTCTCCTTCTCCGGGGACTATTACGGGCAGGTGGAGATGACGCTGGACCGGATTGCCCTGGAAGGGGAGCAGACGCTGGCCGTCTTCTCCTGCCGCTCCCAGCTGGCAGACACCGCCATGCTCCGCATCCAGACCGTGGACGTGATCGTGCGGCAGATCGACGGCATCCGCATCCCCCGCAAGGCCCTGCGGGTGGTGACCGAGGAGGCTGCCGGCGAGGACGGCTCCGCCGGCACGGTCAACCGCTACGGCGTGTTCACGGTGGTCAGCTCCCAGGCGGAGTGGCAGGAGGTGGAGGTGCTCTACACCGGCGACTCCTACTATCTGGTCCGCCCGGTGAAGCAGGACGCAGCCAAGCGCCTGCGGGCAGGGGACGAGGTCATCCTCAATTCCTCCGGCATTTATAACGGAAAGGTGGTGCGGTAGGAGAAGCGCGGAGAAGCAGGCAGTGCGGGAGCTTGGAGCGGAGTGAAAGCAAAAGCCCAAGGCCCGCACAGCGGGACTGGGTTTTGCTTGAATCGCAGCGAAAGCGACCGAGTACCCTGGCTGCTTCGCAGCGTGACAACAATCCGGCAGAAATACTCCCACAGACAGATTGGAGCCCAGTGCGATATGGATTTAACCGACAATATCAGAAAAATTCGCGCCCAGCTGGACGCCGCCGCCGTCGCGGCGGGCCGGGACCCGGCGTCCGTCACCCTGCTGGCCGCCACCAAGACCCAGAGCTCCGGCACCATCCGCGCCGCCGTCTCCGCCGGAATCCGGGTCTGCGGGGAAAACCGGGTTCAGGAGCTGGCCGCCCATCTGGCGGACGGCGCCTATGGGGGCGCGGAAGTCCATTTCATCGGCCACCTCCAGACCAACAAGGTAAAGGATGTGGTGGGGCGGGTGGCCCTCATCCACTCCGTCTCCTCCGAACGGCTGCTGCGGGCCATCGCCGCCCGGGCGGACAAGCTGGGGCTGGTCCAGGACATCCTGCTGGAGGTCAATCTGGCGGGGGAGGCTTCCAAGGACGGCTTCTCCCCCGGGGACACCCCCGCCGCCGCGGCGCTGGCCGCCGGGCTGGGCGGCGTGCGCCTCCGGGGCCTGATGTGCATCCCCCCCGCGGCGGTCAATCCAGGGGACAATCTCCCATTTTTTCAAAAATTGCGCCAGTTGGCTGTTGACATAAGACGGGAAATGGTCCATAATGGTGAAGATATGGACGTGCTTTCCATGGGGATGAGCGGCGATTACGCGGACGCTGTCGCCGCCGGTTCCACTTGCGTCCGGGTGGGCTCCGCCCTGTTCGGCCCGCGCCCGCCCATGTTATCTACTCAATTGAAGGGAGACCCGTCTATATGAGCCTGATCGACGAACTCAAGCGTCTGGCCCGCCCCTATGAGGACGAGATGGAGGACGATTATGAAGAGGATTTCACCCCGGTGAGCAGCGCCAAGGAGCCCCCCCGCGACCGGGAGCGCGACACCGACCGCCGGGGCGGCAACAAGGTGGTCAACATCCACACCACCACCCAGCTCCAGGTGGTGCTGGTCAGCCCCACCCGGTTCGAGAACGCCTCTGAGATCGCCGACCACCTGCGGGACAAGCGCACCGTGGTGCTCAACCTGGAGCAGACGGACAAAAATATCGCCCGCCGCCTCATCGACTTCCTGTCCGGCGTGGCCTACGCCAACGAGGGCACCATCAAAAAGGTGGCGCTGTCCACCTACATCATCACCCCCTACAACGTGGAGATTCTGGGCGACCTCATCGATGAGCTGGAAAACAACGGCCTGTATTTCTGACATAAGGGGGAACTGATCCATGATGACTCCGCAGGAGGTGGCCAGCCGCTCCTTCGCCAAGGCCACCCTGGGCGGCTACAATTTGGGCCAGGTGGACGAGTTTCTGGACGCGCTCACCGAGGACTACTCCGCCCTTTACAATGAGAACGCCATTCTGAAGAACAAGCTGAAGGTGCTGTCCGACAAGGTGGAGGAGTACCGCGCCACCGAAGAGACCATGCGCAAAACCCTGCTGGCCGCCCAGCAGATGGCGGAGGCCATGATGGACGAGGCCAAGCGCAAACGGGACGAGATGCTGGGCGACGCCGAGCAGGGCGCCCACCAGCGCACGAAGGAGCTGCAAAAGGCCGTCGCCGCCGAGGAGTACCGGCTGAAGCGGGCCCAGGAGTCCACCGCCACCTATGTGCGCAAGCTGGCCCAGGCCCATGAGGACGAGATGCTCTTCCTGTCCAGCCTGGGCGAGCTGGTCCCCCCCGAGGTGATGGCCGCCGCGGACGACCCCTCCGCCGACATCAAGGCCGCCCTGGACGCCCAGGTCCGCCGGGAGGAGGAAGCGGCCGCCCAGGGGCAGGGCACCGCCCCCTACCTCCCCCTGGAGGAGGCGGAGGAGGATACGGAGCCGCCCGCCCCCGCCGCGGACGAGCTGGAGCTGGACCCGGACGCCACCCGCCGCTACTCCGACCTCCAGTTCGGCAAGGACTATCAGATTAAATAAAAGGAGGTTGTCCGTATGGGCCAAAGCGGCAGCCTGTTCAAGGCGTTTATCCGCTTCATCCTGGACGACATCAAGGAGCTCCAGACGGAGACGGACGAGGCCAAAAAGGCCGCAAAGGTCGAGAGGATCATCGATAACCTGCAAAAGACTTTGGAAGATTGAATCTGGAAAAAGGAGAAGCTGAGGATATCCCCGCTTCTCCTTTTCCATACAGGAGGCGGGCTGCGATGAAAAAGTCTTGGCTGGATGTGGTAGACCAGATTTGGGAAATTATTGACATTCATGGTGCCTATATAGATTGGATTCGTGACAAGCCCCTGTGGGTCAAGATCGTCCCGCCGCTGATTCTTCTGGCCCTCTGCCTCCTGATGCTCTTTCTCCCATAAAAACACAAAGAAACCGCCCCCTGGAGCTCCAGGGGGCGGTCCCATTTAACGGGTTCGGCCGCAATCACTTGTGGTCCAGGCAGAACATAAGCCCCCCGCCAAGCGGCGGGGGGCTTATGTTCTGGTTCTGAATTACTTGTGGTCCACGCTGTACATATGGCGGATGAGGTCCAGCACCTTGTTGGAGTAGCCCATCTCGTTGTCGTACCAGCTCACGACCTTCACGAAGGTGTCGGTGAGGGCGATGCCGGCCTTGGCGTCGAAGATGGAGGTGCGCACGTCGCCCAGGAAGTCGGAGGAGACCACCGCATCCTCGGTGTAGCCCAGGATGCCCTTCAGCTCGCCCTCGGAGGCGGCCTTCATGGCGGCGCAGATCTCATCGTACTTGGCGGGCTTGGCCAGGTTGACGGTCAGGTCCACCACGGACACGTCCAGGGTGGGCACGCGCATGGACATACCGGTCAGCTTGCCGTTCAGCTCGGGGATGACCTTGCCCACGGCCTTGGCCGCGCCGGTGGAGGAGGGGATGATGTTGCCCGCTGCCGCACGGCCGCCGCGCCAGTCCTTCTTGGAGGGGCCGTCAACGGTCTTCTGGGTGGCGGTGGTGGAGTGCACGGTGGTCATCAGGCCGTCGGTGATGCCCCACTTGTCGTTGAGCACCTTGGCGATGGGGGCCAGGCAGTTGGTGGTGCAGGAGGCGTTGGACACGAAGTTCATGTCGGAGGTGTACTTGTCCAGGTTGACGCCGCACACGAACATGGGGGTGTCGTCCTTGGAGGGGCCGGTCATGACGACCTTCTTGGCGCCGCCGTCGATGTGGGCCTGGGCCTTCTCCTTGGTCAGGAAGATGCCGGTGGCCTCCACCACGTACTCCGCGCCGAACTTGCCCCAGGGGATGTTCTTCGGGTCCATCTCGGCGAAGAACTCCACCTTCTTGCCGTTGACAGTGATGGAGTGGTCGTCGTAGCTGATCTCGCCCTGGAACTGGCCATGCACGGTGTCGTACTTCAGCATATAGGCCATATAGTCAGGGCTCATGAAGGGGTCGTTGATGCCCACGAACTCGATGTCGTCGCGGACGATGCCGGCCCGGAAGACCAGACGGCCGATGCGGCCAAACCCGTTAATACCTACTTTGATGCTCATTGGTATCACTCCTTAATCAAATTATGGTGGTGATGAATCTGCGCAGCCGCGCGGTAATATTATACTCTATCTTCGCCCCGAAGGGAAGGGGAATTGTGAAAAAATTTTCAATCTTTTTCACAAAATTCCGGCTTTGCACAGCAAACTGCCCCATCCGGCGGCGGATTTCAGGCCGCCGCCGGATAGGGCATCCATTTTTCGGAAGAATCTGGGATTTACTCCTCCGTGATGAGCTGGATATTCTTGGCGCTGTTCTCAAAGTCCTTCATCCAGTCGCCGGTAACGTCGGTATAAGTAATGGTGTAGGTCTTGTCGGCGTCCACGCACACCACCAGCTGGGTCATGGACACGCCCTCCAGCACGATGTCATAGCAGTACTGGTAGGCGGGCAGGCCGCACACCGGGTCGTTGGTAAAGTACTTGTCGGTGATGGTGGGCTCCGCGCCCATGGCGCCGAACAGCTCCATCAGCGCATCCTTCAGCACCTGGGCGTTGATCTTCTTGAAGTCCGAGGTTTTCTCCGTGATGTTCACGTTGACGTTGGACCCATCCGCATTGTTCCAGCTCTTGGTCACGCCCTCCGTCTCCGTCTCCTGGAAGCCGTTGGGCAGGTCCACCTTGTAGTCCACCACATGGTCGTTGACCTTTTTGCCGCAGCCAGCCGCCAAAACCAGCACCACGGCAAACAGGGCGGCAAGGCTTCTCTTCACATTTTTCACTTTGACTCTCTCCTTACTTTTCGTTCTCCGGCCCGGGGTCCGGACCGCAAGCGATATTATAGCACTTCGCATCCCCCTGCGCAAGTGCCCCGCCTCTTGACAGCGCTGGTATAATATTTAAGACTTTATTAAGGGGGCGGCGTCCATGGCGCAAAAACTCAAATCCTGGCTGGCGGCCGTTTTCCCGTCCCTGCGCACCCTGGGGCAGTGGCTGCTGCTGGCGGGGCTGACAGGGGCGGCCTGCGGGCTGGCGGGGGCGGCGTTCTCCTGGTGCGTGGCCCAGGCCGCGGCTCTGCGCGCCGCCTGCCCCTGGCTGCTGTTCTGTATGCCCCTGGCGGGCCTCGTCATTGTGTTCTGCTACCGGACGGCGGGCATGGCCAACGACAGCGGCACCAACCAGATCATTGCCAGCGTCCGGGGCGGGGAGCGCCCCCCGGTGCGGCTGGCCCCGCTGATTTTCCTGGGCTCGGTGCTCACCCACCTCACCGGCGGCAGCGCCGGGCGGGAGGGGGCCGCGCTTCAGATCGGCGGCAGCATCTCCGCCGGAATCGGGCGGCTGCTGCGCCT
The DNA here is from genome assembly GCA_910588135.1 of uncultured Oscillospiraceae bacterium. Taxonomy (GTDB): domain Bacteria; phylum Bacillota; class Clostridia; order Oscillospirales; family Oscillospiraceae; genus Enterenecus. The sequence goes on from CAJUOT010000016.1 coordinate 47,866, forward strand.
GGGGGACCGGAACCTCAATACCATGATCCAGTGCGGCATGGCGGGGCTGTTCTCCGCCCTGTTCGGCACTCCCATCACCGCCGCCGTATTCAGCCTGGAGGTGGTGAACGTGGGCCACTTCCGCTATGCCGCCCTGTTCCCCTGTCTGCTGTCCGCCCTCATCGCCGACGCCGTCCCCCGCTCACTGGGCCTGCCCGCGGAGGCGTATCACCTGGCGGGCACGCCCGCGGTGGGGGCGGCGTCCCTGCTGCAATGCGGAGGGCTGGCCATCCTGGCGGCGCTGGTGTCCATCGCCTTCTGCGCGCTCATGCACGGGACGGAGCGCCTGTACAAACAATATATCCCCAGCCAGTACGCCCGGGCGGCGGCAGGGGCGGCGCTGGTCATCCTCCTCACCCTCGCCGAGGGCAGCGGCGACTACAACGGCGCGGGCGGGCACATCATTGAGCTGGCGGTGGGGGGGCAGGTCCGCGTCCCCTGGGCCTTTGCGCTGAAAATGCTGTTCACCGCCCTCACCCTGGGGGCGGGCTTCCGGGGCGGCGAGATCGTGCCCACCCTGTTCATCGGCTCCACCTTCGGGTGCGCGGCGGGGCCGCTCCTTGGCCTTGACCCGGCCTTTGGGGCGGCGGTGGCCATGATCGCCCTGTTCTGCGGGGTGGTGAACTGCCCCATCGCCTCCCTGTTCCTGGCCATCGAGCTGTTCGGCGGGGGCGGGCTGCCCTTCTTCGCCCTGGCCTGCGCCCTCAGCTTCCTGCTCAGCGGGAACTACTCCCTGTACTCCAGCCAGAACATTGTCTACTCCAAGCTGGAGGCAAAGCTCAACGGCCGATAGGACGAGAAGCCGGGTACGGCGTCTTTACGTCTGTGAGCCCCAGCAAATAATCCACACTGGTATGATGTAATTTTGCCAATGAAATCAGGATTTCCGGCGGGAGGCTCCGTTGGCCCAATTCATAATTGCTGTATACTTGTTGTGAACAATTGATGGCATCGGCTACCTGCGCCTGAGTCAAGTCCGCATCTTCCCGCAGATCTCGAATTCTTCGGTACTGGGTCATTGTCATCACCTCAATACCGAATTATATTTACCGCAAAATGTTGTATTTACTTTTACAACAATTTGCAGTAATATAAGTGTGAGGTGATTTCAGATGGCCAAAGAAACCAAACGACGAGTTTCAATTCTGATACCCGAGGAGCTGTGTCAGCAACTGGAGGCGGCGGCGGAGCATTCCTCCCGATCTCTTTCATCCTACATCAGACAGGTTCTAAAGTGGCACCTATCCTATCTACGCCAGTTTCGAAAGACATAGGGAAAACGGCCAAGGCCCTGTCCATTCGGACAGAGCCTCTTTCAATTGAGCAGTTCGTCCGTGGACACGCTCAGCACCTTCGCCAGCTTTTTCAATTCGATATCCGTCACAAATCGCTGGCCGCTTTCAATCCTCTGCACGGCGTTTTTCTCCAGGTCCAGTCCGGCCAGCTGTAGCAGACCCGCCAGATCGTTTTGCGAGACCTTCGGCCGCATCGTCATCCGCAGACGGGCCACATTTTTACCACATAGATTCAGTGTGCCGTCTGGATTTTTATTCTTAAACATATTCCCACCCTCTTTGACATTTAGTAGTTGTCATTAAAGAGAGTTTATGCTATA
>CAJUOT010000017.1 GCA_910588135.1 uncultured Oscillospiraceae bacterium
CGCTACGAGACGGACGAAGTTGCAAAGGCAATCGTTCGGGCCCGAGGTATGTGCGCGTAGCCCACCAGGAAAGGAGCGAGCGGGATGAGCGCATACCGAATCTGCGAGGAGTGTGGGGCGGCGCTGGACCCGGGGGAGCGGTGCGACTGCCGCGACACTTCCCGTCCGAAGCTGATCCAGCCGGGGAGCCCGCACCCGGATAGGGATAAAGAAAGCGCGGCCAGCGCATAGGGGGATAGCATGGCCACAGCATTGACGCAGATCAGCGGGTACGTCCATGTGGCGGAGCGGTACGGGTTCGAGGAGGCCGTTTTTCTGGACGCCATTGTGTACTGGTATCGCACGAACCGGGCGAACAACCGCAACTTCCGGGATGGCCGGTGGTGGACGTACAACAGCATCAAGGCGTTCGAGGACATCTTCCCCTGGTGGAGCGCCAAGCAGATCAGGCGGATCGCCAACAGCTGCCGGGAGCAGGGGGCCCTCATCGCGGGGGAGTACAACGAGGATCGGCGGGATCGCTCCCTTTGGTACACCCCCGGCGACGAGCTGCTGGGGCTGTACGGATTGGTGTCCGAAACGGGAAAATGCACTTGCCCGAATGGGCAAATGCAATCGCCCAAAGGGGCAGATGAGCTTGCCCAAACGGGCAAATGTATATATGGAATACCATGTGTTAACCATGCTTGTACTTACATGACCCCCTATAGTCCCCCCGAGGGGGATGCGCCGCCGTGTGAGGAAAAAGACGGGGCCCCCATCGAAGCCCAGCGAAGCGGGTTCGATGGGGAGAGAAGACGCAAGGGAGCGGATGAGGAATGTCCATCAGGACGTTCCGAGGGGAGCGGACTTTGCGTCGACGAGGGCCAGCTGGTGGTGTGCGGCTGGATGCCCGGAGGGACGACGCCCTTCCAGGCCTGCGATGTGGTGGCGGATTTCGACATAGGGGATGGACATACCGTCCGGGAGACCTGCCGGTTCTCTAATGGAAGGTTTCATTATGACGGGAGCTGTGACGACATAGACTGGCCGGTGGTGCGCTGGATGGCGCTGCCGCCGATTGTGTCCGAATCGGACACCGGGGCGGAGATGGGATGAGCGGGATGATTTTGAAGCCCGGCGACCCGTGCCCGTGCTGTGGGGAACCCATCAAGACCAGCGATCCGGAAGCGCTGCTGCTTTTGAGCTGGATCGCGTGGATGAAGGGCGAAAAAAACCGCCCCGGGGCCGGGGCGGCGCTTCAGGACTGATCCTCTTGGCCCGCCGGGTGGGGCCGGGTGTGGTACACCTTCAGCTCCGGGCCGGAGGTTCCGGCGATGATGGGCCGGGCCTTCTCTTTGGTGTGTTTGGCCTTGCCCTGAATCTCGGGCACCGGGGGCGCCTCATTGCGGGGCTGCGTGTGCGTCCAGTCCGGACGGGCCATGCCTTTCTTGGCCATAAAAATCACCTCCGGGACAGTTTGCCCGGAAATCGGAGAGAATAGACAATGAAAAGGGAGGGCGCGCCATGAGCTGTGTAATAGCGGCCATCGCCATAGATGACTTCGGGGCTGGCCCGCAGGGGGCGAAGGAGACGCTGGCCATGGCGGTGGAGCCGCTGGGGGCGGCTCGGGTGCTGCGGGTGGAGGTTGTAGAGGAGGAGCAGATAAAAATGGGAGGCGGAAGAATTTGATTTTGCTTGGAAACGGGGAGACCCAGCGAGGCGGGCGCTGCTTGCGCCGGCGGGTGTCCGAATCGGACACCGGAAGGGGGCGGTTAAAATGAGCTGGATCATGACAGCGCTGGCGGCCTTTGCGCTGGGCGTGGCCGTGGAACGGGGCAGGGCCCGGCGGCGGGAGCGCTCAGGCCGGGTGATCCTGCTGCCGCCCAGGGCGCGGAGGTGATGGGATGGCCAAAGCGATCAAACACATCAAAGCGGGGCTGCTCAACCTGGAGGTCATCGGAACCATCCCGGAGCATGGGCCGGGGCGAAGGCGGGGGAGCCGCAGCAGCCCCACCAGCGCCGCCCAGCAGTTCTACAACGACAAGTGTTCCTGGCGGGAGTGCGCGTTTTTGCTGGGGGCCAACTTCGGGGCGAAAGACTGGGTGCTCACGCCGACCTATGACGATGCCCACCTCCCCGCGGACAGACCGGCGGCGGATCGGTGCTTCCAGCGGTTTGTCCGCAAGCTCCGGGCCGTCCGGCGAAAACGGGGAGAGGAGCTGCGGTACATCTATGTGACCGAGGGCTTCCACGGAAAGGCGGAGGACAGGTATTTCGGGAGTGACGGGCATTTGGAGGACTGCCGCCTGCACCATCACATGGTGATCAACGGCGTGGGGCCGGGGGATTGGGAAGAAATCCGCAGCCTGTGGCAGGGCGGCGGGTATGTGCGCATTGAGCCGGTGGATGTGCACTACTACCGGGAGCTGGCGAAGTATCTCACCAAGGAGGCCCGGGAGTTCGGGCGGGCCAAGCCGGGGGAGCGGACGTGGCGGGCCAGCCGGAACCTCAAACGGTATGAGGTGGAGTACATCGAGATTGCCAGCGACAGCGTGACGCTGACGCCGCCGCCTGGGGCGGTGGACTATGTGCAGTTTTCCGAGCGCAACCCCTACGGGTTTGGGGACTGCGTCGTGGCGGAATATCTGCTGTTCCCGGAGGAGGCAGGGCCAAGCTACAGTTACACGTCAGGAAGAAAGCGAAAATAGGACGCCCCTTATAATTTTTGAACTTGAAACCACTCATAATAATTGAGCCGGGGTGGCAGAAACGGAGGGAAAGGGATTGCAAGAGCAGGGGAAACGTGGTAAACTGATAGTGAAAGATGGATGGGTGCTGTGTCCCGTCTGCCGGAAGGGGAAAGTCCTGAAAGTCCGGGAGGATACGGAGGTCAAAAACCTGGAAGTCCGCTGCAAACTGTGCGGACAAAAATCCATCGTGAATATCGAGAGCCTGAGCCAGAGCCAAAGCGCCAGCGCCTGAGCCAACGACAGTCCCAAAGGGACGTTGTGGCTTGGGCGTTTTTGTTTTGCTCTGCCCGTGGAGGTGGCAAGCCCATGGCAAGCAAACCCCTGCGCCCCTGCCGGCACCCCGGCTGCCCCGCGCTGACCCGGGAGGGCTGGTGCCCGAAGCACAGGCCAAAGCAGGCGCCCCGGCGGGAGAGCGCCGCGTGGCACGGCTGGTACAGCCTGCCGGTGTGGACGGACGGCCTCCGCCCCGGTCAGTTGCTGCGCGAACCCTTCTGCCGGGAGTGCGCCCGCCGGGGCCTGCGCACCCACGCCACCGACGTGGACCACATCGTGGATCACAAAGGCGACTGGGCGCGGTTCACCGACCCGGCTAACCTGGAGAGCCTGTGCCACTCCTGCCACGCCCGGAAGACCATGCGGGAACAGTGGCGGAAACGGCGGGAAAAACGGGGCTGATTTTTGCGGGAAGCTACGCCCGCCCGTCCGCGGGGGCGCGTGCCTGCCCCTATGCCTCTGGCGGCCCGGAAGGACCATGCTCCGCTCCCTACGGGAGCGCCCCCCCACCCCAAGAAAGTTTCACGGGGTGGAGAGGAAGACCGCGTGGCCTCTCGTTTGCGAGAAAAATTCCCCGATCAGGGTTGGGGGCAGTGTTGGGGGTGATCTGATGCCGACAGCGGCAAAACCGAGCGAAAACATGACCAAGCACCTGACCAGAACGGAGCTGGAGATCAGAGAGAGGGCGGAGGCGGGGGTGCTGCCGGACCGGGGCCGGGAGGTGGAGCTCAAAAAGCCCGCCATCATCAGCTCCAACAAGCGGGCCAACGCCTACTGGAACCAAACGCTGAAGCAGATGAAGGGGCTTGTGCTGCTGGATGACCTGGACAGCACGGTACTGGCGGGATACTGCTCCATGCTGGCGCGGCGGGATCAGACCACCCTGCTGATCGGCCAGCTGATGAAGAAGCTGGGCGTCCAGGACGCGGTGGAAAATGAGGCCAAACGGCGCAGGAAAGACACCGCCCTGTCCGACCGGGAGTGGGAAGATTCCGCTAGGTCTAAGCCCATCATGACCCCGGATGAGCTGGTGGAGGCGGTGTCCAAATTGGACGCATTGACCGGAAAGCTCCAGGCGCTGGAGCGGAACATCCTGCAATACGCTGAAAAGTTGGGTTTGACACCCAGCGGACGTGTCCGGCTGGCCCAAAGGCGGGCCCAGGCAGCGGCGGCGGAGCCGGACGATGACCTGTTTGGGAATTGAGTGGTGATGGATATGGGAGAGCGCTGGAAGTCCGGGCTGCACCACCCTGTGTCGGTGTACGCCAAGCAGGTGACCCAGGGGAAGCTGCGGGAGATGTGCTGCAAATACGAAATTCTTGCCTGCCAGCGGCATCTGGATGACCTGCGGCGGCAGGGCACCGATGAATTCCCTTACGTGTTCGACACCACCCGGGCCGACCGCATCATCCGCTGGTTCGGGCAGTGCGTCCAGGTGCGGGGGGTGTACGCGGGGCAGCCCATCGAGCCCCAGCCCTGGCAGGTGTTCGACCAGGGGTGCCTGTACGGCTGGGTGCACCGGGACACCGGGGCGCGGCGGTTCAACCGCAGCTACTGCAAGCGGGGCCGGGGCAACGTGAAGAGCACCGAGGTGAGCTGCAAGTGCCTGTACCATATGTGCGGCGACGCCATCTACCCGCCCTACCGGCCGGAGCTGGCGCTGTTCGAGCGGGAGCCGGAGGTGGAATGTGCCGCAGTAGACCGAGGGCAGGCCATGCGGGTGTTCGGGGACGCGAAAAAGATTGCAATGGCGTCCCCCGCCATCGCTAAGCGGCTCATCATCCCCCGCTCCAACCCGGTGGTGCACCGCACCCGGGGCGGGTTCATGCGGGCCCTGTCCAAGGACACGAAAAACAAGGATTCCGGCGCGCCCTCCTACTTCGAGGTGGACGAGTACCATGCCCACCTGAACTCGGAGATCTACGACCTGGGCAAGGATTCCTTTGGCAAGCGGGCCCAGTCCCTGCTGGACGTGATCACCACGGCGGGAGACGGAGCGGAGGGCAAGCCCTGCTGGAAGGAGGAGCAGTACGCCAAGCGGGTGCTGACCGGCGAGGTGGCGGACGAGCGATACTTTGTGATGATCCGGGAACTGCCCCTGGACGCCAGCCCCCACGACAAGCGGCTGTGGGTGCTGCCCAACCCGGTGCTGCGCTACCCCAACGAGTACAGCGCCATCCTGCTGGGGGAGATCGAGAGCGAGTACACGGCGGCCTATGGCTCCGGCGACCCGGCCAAGCTGAGCAAGTTCCTCACCCGGCGGATGTGCCAGTGGCAGGCGGAGAGCGTCAACAGCTATCTGGACGCGCGGCTGATGGAGCTGGCCCGGAATGCCCAGGTGCCCCGGGAGGAGTTCGCCGCCCTGACGGACGGGCTGCACTGCCACTGCGGGTTCGACTTAGGCAAGCGGATTGACCTTTCCGGCGCGGGGGCGGTGTTCCCCCTGCCGGACGAGCGGTTTGGCATCAAGGGCCACGGCTTCATGCCGGAGGGCGGGGCCCGCCGCCACGAGCAGACCGACCGGGTGCCCTACACCGCCTGGGCTAGGGACGGGTACTGCACCCTCACCCCGGGCGATGTGACGGACAACAGCTACGTGGACAACTGGATCTGCGCCGGCGAGCGGGAGCGTGGCTGGCGGGTGGATGAGGTGGACTACGACGGCCACAACGCCACCGACTTGGCCATTAAGCTAAACCAGGAGCGGAACAGCGAGGATTTCTGCGTGGAGGTGTCCCAGACCTGCGCGGGACAGAACCTGGCGGTGAAAGGCTTCCGGGAGCTGCTGCTTCAGGGGAAGATCGTGATCGAGGAAAACCCGCTGTTTATGTGGTGCCTGGGCAACGCCATCGAGGTGCAGAACAACTACGGGGACATCAAGCTGTCCAAGCGGCACAAGGACGACACCGAGCGCATTGACCCCGTGGCGGCGGTGATGAACGCCCTGGCCCGGGTGCTGGTGAAGCGCCCCCCGGACAGCGACATCAACGAGCACGTACTGTCAGACGATTGGGGGCTGTGACATGAAAAAATGGAGGACATTGGGGCCACGCCTGTTGGCCTTTCTGGCACTGTACTTGGACGACCTGCTGTTTGCGGCCGCGGGGGTGTGCTTCACCGTATCGGCGGGGCTGGCCTTCGGGGCAAGCGCCGCCCTGGCCGCGGCGGGGGTGTGCCTGCTGGGCTACGGCGTCCTGGTGGGCAGGGCCCGGAACAGGAGGTGATGCCGGATGATTGTTTCCAACGCTCTGGCCCCCCGGCCTCGGAACGGCGCGGAGGTGAGGGAGCTGGACTGGGAGCAGGTGCAGCGCTGGTTCCAGCAGCTGTTTTTCGCCGGGGAGGAGCTCCCCTCCAACCAGCGCACGGCGGAGCAGGAATCCCCCATCGCCGCCGCCCACCGCATCCTCACCAACGCCATGAGCGCCATGCCCATGGCCCTCTACCAGCGGCGGGACGGGGGCCGCCACCCCGTGGCGGATCGGGGGCTGGACTACCTGCTGAAGGTGCGGCCCAATGAGCGGATGGGGCCCGCCCTGAGCCGGAAAATCCTCATGAGTCAGGCGTTCTGGCATGGGGAGGGCTACCTGGGCATTTTTCGGGATCGATGGGGGCAGATCACCGACCTGATCCCCCTGCCCACCAAGGGGCGGGTCATCCGCAGAGACCAGGCCACCGGCCAGCTGTGGTATGACTTCACGGTGGACGGGCTGACCATGACCTTCGCGCCCTCCGATCTGGTGATCGTGTTCTTCGACACCTACGACGGGCTGTACGGCAAAGGGGTGCTTGCCCTGGCCAAGGCCGCCATCGCCGCCGACGCCGGGGCCCAGAAATACGCCCGGAAATTCTACCAGAACGGGGCCCGGATGAGCGGCATCGTGGAGGTGGACACGGACGCGAACCGGGAGAGCCGGGAAAAAATCCGGGAATCTTTCGATCAGTACGCCAACGAATCCATGTTCAAGATTGCGGTTTTGGACCACGGCATGAAGTACACCCCCATCGGGCTCCAGCAGAAGGACGCCCAGTTCATCGAGAGCCGCAGCTTCACCGTGGAGGAGGTCAGCCGGTTCACCGGCATCCCCCAGTATATGCTTCAGAACGGCAAGCAGGCGTACAACTCTAATGAGCAGCAGCAGCTGGATTTTGTGGTGTCCACCCTCCAGCCCTACGTGACCCAGTGGGAGGAGGAATTCCAGTACAAGCTGCTCACCCGGAAGCAGCTGGAGGACGGGATGTATCTCCGCATGAACGTGGCGGCCCGCCTCCGGGGGGACAGCAAGACCCGCAGCGAGGTGTACGAGAAAATGGTCTCCCACGGCGTGTACTGCCCGGACGAGTGCCGCGCCATGGAGGAGAAGAACCCCCTGCCCAACGGGATGGGCAAGCAGTTCTTCATGACCAAGAACCTGGACACGGTGGAGCACATCATAGAAGGGGTTCGAGAGGAGGGTAACAAGCAGTGAGAACACAGCTGAACGGTTACATTGTGGCGGACGAGGATGCATGGCTCTACCGCTTTTTCGGGTATGTGGTCTGTAGCCCTGCCGACATCAGGCAGGCGGTGGCGGACAACCCGCCGGGAGAGGCGCTGACGGTGGAAATCAACAACGCCGGCGGCAATATGTGGGCGGGATTTGAAATCTATTCCGTGCTGCGGGCCGCGCCCTGCGAGACGGAGGCGGAGGTGCAGAGCCTGGCGGCGTCGGCGGCCAGCATCGCCATGATCGGCTGCAAGCGGGTGCGGGCCTCCCCGGTGGCCCAGGTGATGATCCACAACCCGGCCATCGCGTCTGACGGCAACCAGTATGACCACCGGGAGACGGCGGAGATGCTGGCCCAGTTCGCCCAGTCCATCCTCAACGCCTACGAGCTGAAATGCACGGGGAAAAAGACCCGGGCGGAGCTGGAGGCCATGATGGACGGCGAAACGTGGCTGCCGGTGCAGGAGGCCATGGCGGCGGGCCTGGTGGATGAGGTCATCGGCGGGGAGCTGCCGCTGGCCCCCCAGGTGGTGAACTGTGCGGGGGCCGGCCTGCGGGCCCTGTGCGGGGCCGGTGGCCTGCCCAGCGCGGCGGAGCTGCGGGCACGGAAGGCCGCCATGGACGGCCCGCGCACCGATCCCGGCGGGGACGGCGAGCCCCCGGCCGGGGGCTCGGATCAAGAGGGCGAACGGGCGCGGCTGGCCGTGTCCCTGTCCGTGAAAAAACACTATTAGGAGGACGACAAGATGGATTTCGCAAAGGTACTGAATGACCTCCGCCGGGAGAAGGCGGACAAGCTGGCCCGGGCGGAGCGGCTGCTGGCCGAGGACAAGGTGGAGGAGGCCGCCGCCCTGGACGGGGAGCTGGACGCCCTGTGCCAGAAAATCGCCGCCACGGAGAACCTGATGCGGCGCAGCCAGGAGGAGGCCGAGCCCCTCCCCGGCGGCGGGCCCCAGGATCAGGGGCAGAAGGCCCGCCCCTTCCACAGCCTGGGGGAGCAGCTCCAGGCGGTGGTGAACGCGGCCAAGACCCACGTGGTGGACAAGCGGCTGCTCCAAGTGAACAACGCGGTGCAGGGGGCCAGCGAGGGGACGAAAGCGGACGGCGGCTACGCCATCCAGGAGGACTTCGCCGGGAGCATCTTGGAGACGGCGGTGACCACCGGCGACATCCTCTCCCGGGTGGACAGCTATACCGTGGGGGCCAACTCCAACGCCGCCCGGTGGCTGATGGTGGACGAGACGGACGTGAGCGCCAGCGTGTTCGGCGGGGTGCAGATGTACTGGGCGTCCGAGGGGGCCACCGTCGCCGCCAGCCGCCCCAAGTTCAAGGAGCTGAAGCTGGACCTGGAAAAGATGATGGGCTTTGCCTACGCCACCGACGAGCTGCTCCAGGACGCGGCGTTCATGACCGGGTTCTTCGGCACGGCCTTCACGGTGGCCACCAACCGGCTGCTGGAGGACGGCGTCATCGCCGGGGACGGCCAGGGCAAGATGACCGGCATCCTGAAGAGCGGCGCCCTCATCGCGGTGGACGCGGAGAGCGGCCAGGGCGCTGGTACGCTGAACGCTCAGAACATCCTGAAGATGTGGAGCCGAGCGCTGGTGTCCGGTCGGAAGAACATGGTGTGGCTGATGCACCCCGATCTGGAGGACCAGCTGCCCCAGCTGATGCTGGGGGACAAGCTGATCTGGATGCCGGAGGGCGGCATTTCCGGGGCGCAGTACCAGACCATCCTGGGCCGGCCGGTGCTGTTCAACGACAACTGCCAGGCCATCGGAACCAAGGGCGACGTGCTGCTGGCCGATTTGAAGCAGTATATGCTGCTCAAGAAGGGCACCGCCAAGCAGGACTGGTCCATGCACGTGGAATTCCTCACCGACCAGATGTGCTTCCGGGTGGTGCTGCGCTGCAACGGTATGCCCAAGGCCACCGCCCCTGTCAAGCTGAAGAACAGCGAGCGCACCCGCAGCCCCTTCGTCACCCTGGCGGCCCGGAGCGCGTCCGGCAGCGGCGCCCAGCAGGGCGGCTCCGGCACGCAGCAGGCCGCGGGCTGAGAGAGGAGAAGATGACCATGGCAAGAGCGAGAAACGCGGATAAGGCCGCTGAGAGCGCCCAGGAGGCGCGGGAGGTTCAGGATATGTCCCAGGACATCCATGAGGCTGAGCGCACCCCTGACGGTATTCAGGAGGGCGCGGAGGAGGCCCGGGAGCGCCCGGACGAGATGGAGGCGATCGAATGTGTGCTGAGGGAGTACGCGGTAACTGGGTGCGAGGCCCTGAACCTGCGGGCGGAACCCGTGCTGGACGCGCCTGTGGTTTCGGTGCTGCCCCGGGGCGCAGGGGTGTTTGAGGAGGCGGAGCCCGGCCCGGAGGACTGGCTCCACGTGCGCACCGGGCGGCTGGAGGGCTGGATGATGTCCAAGTACCTGGAGCCGCTGCCCCTGCCGGAGTGGCCGGCGCAAACCACTGGAAAACTGCCCTATGGCGCTGAGTGAGGAGCGCCGCGCCTCCCTTCTCGCGTATTGCAAACTCACCGAGCTTCAGGACGACCCGGAGGTGCGGGCGCTGATCCCGGCGCTGTACCAGGCGGCGGTGGGATACATGGCGGGCGCGGGGATCCATGTGTCCGAATCGGACACAGCCCGGGCGGCGCTGTATGACCTGTGCGTCAATGCCCTGGTTCTGGACGGGTGGGAGCGCAGGGAGGTGTCCTTTACCGGCACGACGGCGACGGAAAACCCCGCTTTCCGGCGGATGCTTAATCAGCTGAAATGGACGGGGGGCGGGGACGCATGACCGCGAACAGCGTGGCGGTGGGCCGTCTCAACGAGCGGGTGGAGGTATTGGGCCTCCAGAATGTGTCCGAATCGGACACGCCCGCCGCCTGGGAATGGACGGCTGTCCGCCGCACTTGGGCGGGGTTCGAGCTGATGACCAAACCCAACGTCTATTCCGTCCATGGCATCGGGGCGGCGGGGGTGAGCTTCACCCTGCGCCGCCAGGGCCTTGACCTGGACAACGCGCTATTCTGGCGGGGACAGCACTGCCTCATCACTGCCATCCGGCCCCTGGGCCGGCTGTACCTGGAGGTGGACGCGGCGCTGGTGGTGCTGTCCCAGTGCCGGAACCCCAAGACGGGGGAGGCCTTCCCCGCCGTCATGACGGAGAAGTATGTGCGGCACGAGCAGCTGGAGCCCATGGCCCAAGACAAGCACCGGCGGGTGCTGGTGACGCCCAAGGCGGTGAAGCTGACGCCGGGGCCGCTGGTGGAGGTGGACGGGGTGGAGTGGCCCATCACCACGCCCTACGAGCTGGACCCCCACAAGAATGAGTACGCCATCGAGAGGACGGTGGAGCTGTGATGGAGGTAAATATTGACGCCTCGGAGGTGAAGCGGCTTGCCGAGCTGCTGGAGCAGTCCCCCGGGGTGATCGAGGCGGCGAAAAAGGAGGCCATTGCCGCGGCGGCCCCAAAATTGAAAGCCGCCGTGGACCAGGCAATCGGCGGCAGCGGCAAGGTCAGGAGCTGGCAGGGACAATCTATCGGCTCGAAGGGGCTTTACGCCGCTGTTCGGCCCAAGAAAGACACCTGGACTGAAAAGACGAAGAAAAAGGGCCATCAATATGCTGTGGGCTATGTGACCAACGCCATCGACAGCGGCCACCGCTTCCCAGCGCCGAGCGGGCGGAAGCATTACAAGCCGAGGATCAGAAGCCGGGCTATGACGGTAAAGGGCAGGAGGTTTTACCAGCAAGCCCAGGCCCGGACAGGTCAGGTGGCTCAGGAGGCCGCCGAGCAGATCGTCCAGACTGTAATGGAGCACTTGGACGGGTGAGGCTGGAGCGCGGCTCCGCTCACCTCGGGCAGCGATAGGCTACGGGGCGCTGATCGCTGTCCCCGCGCTGCGCGAAGCCGCGCCCCAGCCAGCGGGAAGGAGGAAAAGCTATCATCACCAACAACGACATCGCCGACGCCGTGGCCGCGCTGGTGGAAGCGGCGTTCCCCGGGGAGCCGCTGTACCGGGACTATGCGCCCACAGGCTTCCAGCGGCCCTGCAACCTGCTGGAGATCTCCGGGGGCAAGATTTTTCCCAACTTCGGCTGCGGTACGGTGGAGCTGCGGCCCCAATTCACTTTGACCACCTTCGTGCCCGTGGACGCCTACAGCCATGGGGACGCCGGGGAGCTGACCCGGCGGCAGATGATCCTGCTGGGGCTGTTCCTGCCGGGGTATGTGAAGGTGAAAGACCGGGCCCCCCACGTGCTGGACGAGGGGGAGATGGAGAACGGGCTGGACTATGCCGCCGTCACCGTCACCCTCAGCTATACCCTGGCGCGGCAGGAATTTATGGAGCTTCATCAGCGGCCCGACATGGGCGCGCTGCATATCAGACAGGAGGTGGCAACGCACGATTAGAAAGCGGAGGGCCCTACAGGCCCTCCGCCGCGGGAAGCGGTTTTGATACGGTGGTATGGTTTGGGTAAGTGTTCCAATCGGGTTCATAGTCCTCCTCGGCCTGATCACCCCACATATCCCAGCCAGGGCGTGTTCCCCGGGCGAAAAGCTCCAGCCGGGGAGCGGGGGAGCAGGCCTCAATAATGGGGATGATTTCATCCGGCTTGCGGGAGTGCTCCCGCTTGATGGAGCGGATGAGGTTTACCTGGGATCGCCCGGGCTGAAGGGTGCGGTTGTGATCCCCCCGCACGCCAAAGAGTAGAATTTCCGTGACGTTTCGGAAATAGAAGCCCACGCCACGGCCGTCCGGCTGGCCGTCCCCGCGAACCTTTTCCCAGATGATGTTGGTCTTGTAGGAGAATCCCCAGGCGTCCATGACCGCCAGCCCCTCGGGAAGCAGAGCGTTTGGCACCCACAGGTACAGGTGGCACTTCTGATCCGCCGCTTCGGCGATGGGCAGCTGCTTGATCTCATTCAGGGTCATGGTGCTGTAGCGCCGTAGCCGTTTATGCTCCGGGGCCACCTTTCCCGTCCGGTTCTGGAACTGCCAGGGGGGATCGGCGTAAATCGTCCGGTATGTTTTCCCGTCTATAAACTGGCGGAAATCCTGAATCGTGCGCTGTAAATCACTCATGGTCAACCCCCTCTATGCAGGCCTTTTTGATGCCGACCGCAAGAGCTGTTCCACTCCAAATCAAAAGCCACTTTGTTTTTTACAAAGTCGATGTTATGCCCGTCTATGTAGCCTTCAATCAGCTTTTTGTCGAAAGGCTCATCCGCAAAGCGGCCCCGCTGGTCAGCTTTCCGGGGATACAGCTTCACCAAAAGATCGCCGGTAATTCGAATTTCCCGCCAGCCGTGTGGGTATAGCAACGCATCAAATTTTTTGGGAATGGGGCTTTCATTTCCCCCGGCCTGCTTCAAGTCCTCCACCGTGATGGACAACTGTTCCAGGCAGGTCTGGAGTTCATCCCATTCCGCCGGGAACGCTTCGCTTAAAATTTCCAGTGCATGGCCGTAGCTGTAAAACTCATATTTCCCGGCGAGCGACGGCCTGATATATCTCTCTGACGTCTGCATCCCGCCCTTTCCTTGCCTTTTAGAATAACACGGCCGGGGCGGAGGCGCAAGAAAAATTTGAAAAGGAGTTGGTTCAACCCATGGCTAAACTCACAAGCCCCCCAGATCTCGGTGACCTTCACCGAGCTGGGGATCAGCGCCATCACCCGGGGGGAGAAGGGCACGGTGGCCCTCATCGTCCGGGACGGGGCAAACCAGGCCCCCTTCGCCATCACCCAGGCCAGCCAGACCCCCGCCGTCCTGGGCAAGGACACCCAGGACTACGTCAAGCGCACCTTCCTGGGCTATGTCAACCCGCCCAAGAAGGTGATCGTGTACGTGCTGGCCCCGGACGGCCAGCTGGCCGACGCCCTGGACTACATGGCGGCCCAGGTGTTCGACTACATCTGCGGCCCCGCGGACTGCACGAAGGAGGAGGCGTCGGACATCGCCAGCTGGGTGAAGTCCCAGCGGCTGCACAACGGGGCCAAGTACAAGGCGGTGCTGCCCAACCACCGGGCGGACAACTACGCCATCGTCAACTTCACCGGGGACGCCATGACCGACGGGGCTACGGTGTGGGCCACGGTGGAGTACTGCTCCCGGATCGCGGGGCTGCTGGCGGGCACGCCCATGAAGATCTCCGCCACCTATGCGCCGCTGCCGGAGCTATCCGACTGCGCGCGGCTCACCCGCGAGGAGAGCGACGAGGCGGTGGGCGCGGGTGAGCTGGCCCTGCGCTGGGATGGGCGGAAGGTGAAGCTGAACCGGGCGGTGACCTCCCTGGTGACCACCTCCCAGGGGATGCTGGACAGCTTCAAGAAGATCAAGATCGTGGAGATCATGGACCTGATCCGCACCGACATCACCGCCACCGCCGAGGACGAGTACATCGGCAAGTACGCCAACACCTACGACAATAAGCTGCTGCTCATCACCGCCATCCGGGGCTATTTCATGGGGCTGGAGCAGAGCCAGCTGGTGAAGTCCGGGTACACGGTGGACCTGGACGTGGACAAGATCGAGCAGTACCTGGTGAGCCGGGGCACCAGCACCGAGGAGATGAGCGAGCAGGAGCTCCGGGAGGCGGACACCGGCTCCCATGTGTTCATCGTCGTGCGGTGCAAAATTCTGGACGCCATCGAGGATATTCTCATTGATATCTTCATTTAAGGCTCACAGTCCCCGCCGGAGGCGGGGACTGTGAGGGTGAAGAATGGACGCCATCGAGGATGTCCTCACCGACATCTTCATTTAAGCGCCTGCCGCGCTGCAAGCCCTTTTCCGAAGAGACTTTGGGCGCACTTTACAAGCCCCCTTTGGAAAGGGGGTGCCCCGAAGGGGCGGGGGATTGCACCCTGCCAGTAAAATTTAAGGAGGTAATGACAAATGCCGGAGGTAAGCATTCCCGCCAACCGGGTGATATCGGGCACCTGGGGCGAGGTCTGGGTGAACAACGAGAAGTGGGCGGAGCTGTCCGCCGCCCAGGCCAAATTTACGTACAACAAGTCCGCGGTAAATATGTGCGGGGCCATGGCGGAGGATTCCAAGGTGACCAGCGTGAAGGGCACGGGCTCCATCACGGTGGCCAAGGTGTTCACCCGCAACATCTCCCAGGCGGATTCGCTGATGGAGGGGCATGACGTGCGGGCCACCATCGTGATGAAGCTGGCCGACCCGGACGCCTACGGCGCGGAGCGGGTGGCGCTGTACAACGTCAGCTTTGACGACGAGACCATCATGGACTTCCAGCATGGCCAGATGGGCAAGACCACCCACCCGTTCACATTCACCCGCCGGGAGTGGCTGGATGTAATCCGGCCCCAGTGATAGAGATCGTCTCCCCGCCCGGAGGGCGGGGAGACGATCAGACGACAGCGTGGCTGGACGTGATCCGGCCGCAGCAGGCGCACGGAGCAAGCGCCGGACAGGGACAGCCCCGCTCTCAGCGCGGCAGCGACAGGCTATAGGGCGCTGGATCGCTGCCGGCGTGCTCACGGAGCTGCCCCCGTCCGTCTGCGAAAATCAGAAAGCGAGGTACACACTATGAGCAAATTTTTGGACCAGATGCTCCGCCCGGAGGCGGAGGACGTGCAGCGGAACCTGCCCACCGCCCGGTATGAGGTGAAGCGGCTGAGCCGCGCCCTGGGGGAGCCGGTGGCGCTGGAGCTGCGGGCGCTGCCCTACGGCAGGGCTCAGGAGCTGCGGGAGATGGAGCGGGATCAGGAGGTGCACATCCTGCTGGCCGGGTGCGAGGAGCTGAAGGACGAGGCCCTGCGCGCCAAGTTCGGCGGCGTCACGCCGGCGGAGACGGTGAAGGCCATGCTGCTGCCCGGGGAGATCGTGGAGCTGTCCCGGGCGGTGGAGCGGCTCTCCGGCTACCGGCAGAACACCATCCGCGAGATAAAAAACGGCTAGAGGAGGGCAGCGACCCGGAATTGTCCCTCCTGTGGTGGCTGTTCCGCCACAAAGGCGTGATGCCCTGGACGGCGTATGAGGCCCTGCGCCGCCCGGGGTGCCGGGAGCTGACCTGGGCCTTCGCCAGCCGCGAGTGCGACGGCTGGGCGGAACAATAACGCCGCCCCCGGAGGGGGCGGCGGGGAATCACTGCCAGGACATCTGAAGCCGGCGGCCATTGGCCGCGCAGTCCCGCAGGTAGAGGTTGATCAGGGTCTGATAGGGAAGCCCGGATTCCGCAGACTGCGCCTTGAAGTAGTCGATGATCTCCGCATCCAGGTTGATCGTGACCTGCTTTTTCAGCCGGTCGGCATAGGGGTTTTTCCTGGCGTTGGAAAAATCGTATTCATCTTTCATCTGTTCCACCTCCCCAGTAATACGCTGATTCTGTTTTGGTCGCTTTTCGCGCGGAGATGATGCGGATCACCGTCTCCGACGCCCGGGCGCAGTGGCAGACCACGAGCAGATTGGCCCGATTGCTCAGGCCGAGAATGATAAAGCGCTCCTCCTCCTGTGAGTGCTCGGGGTCATCAATCACCAGCGCGGCGCTGTCGTAAAACACGGTCTGGGCCTCGGCAAAGGACACCTGATGCTTGCGGCGGTTGATGCGGTCTTTGTTTTCGTCCCACTCAAAGTTTATCCCGTTCATAATTATATTATAATTATCCCCGCTGTGTTTGTCAACAAAAAAACGCCGCCCCCAGGAGGGGCGGCGGGGAACCGGCCAAGTGCTTTCCGTTAAACGAGTGCAAATACCGGGGCCACCATAATAAGCGTGCCTAGAATCAGGCAGATCAGACCGCCCAAAGTCTTTCCGCGGCACAAATCCATCCATGTTCCAGTGCGGGTGGGAGAAAACAGATCATTATACACGAGAATGCCGCCAATACCCATGAGCAGGAGACCAAAGATGACCTGAAATACAAAGGGGTTCATCGGCGCACCGCCTTTCTGATGATTACATCTTTAGTATACCAGAAAGTATAGCAATGTCAAGGAGAAACGCCATGCCAAAAGAGAGCCTAAATCTATATATTGACATTCGGAGCGGCAGCTCCGAACGGACGCTGACATCGCTGGCAGATAAGACCCGCGCATTGGACAAAGAGACCCAATTGCTCCAACAAGCTACGGATGGTCTGGCCAAGGCCAATGAGTCATTGCTAAAAGAGCAGACCAGGCTGCAGTCGGAGTTAAGGTCATCCCAGAAGGTGGTCAACGATCTGCAAAAAGCCTATGACGAATATGGCGACGAAATGATGAAGCTGGATTTGGATCAGGCGATCGCAAACCACTCTAAACTGAAAGAAGAATTAACGGAGGTAAATGCCCAGCTTGGGTCAAATCAGAAAACCTACAAGGAGTATCTGGAGGTGGTGCGCAAAGGGGAAGCGGGCGGTGGCCTGCGCAGCACCTTGTCCGGGGCCAGCGATTTTGCAAAAGGGCATTTTTATTCCGAGCTGATGAAACCGCTTTTTAGTGCGGGAGGCGAGTTTGCGGAGGCTCTTTTAACCAGCGCCATCGGCATACCGGAAGCGTCGCTGATTTCAGGTATAGCGAGCAACGCTCTTTCGGGTGCCGGCGCCGGCGCGATGTTCGGGCTTCCTGGAATTGCCATTGGAACTGCGCTGGGCGGGGCGTCCGGTCTGATTTCCGGCGGCACAAAAATCTTTGAGGCCAAGGACGACGCCTTCAAGGACTACTACGGCGGGCTGTACGAGGACGTGAAGAACCGGTCGGGGGAGATGGTGGAGGCGGGCACATCGCTGGCGTCTACCAGGGAGACCAACCGAATTTCCTTTACTACGTTGTTTGATGGCGATGAGGACAGAGCGCGAGGCTATTTGGAAGAGCTGACCGACATGGCAAACTCTACGCCGTTTCTCTATGACGACCTGGTTTCCATGAGCAAGACCTTGGCCACCTATGGCTATGACGACAGCAACATCCTGCCCCTGCTCCAGACTATTGGAGATACCGGGGCAGCCCTGGGCATGAGCACCAGTGACATGAACGCTGTGGCCCAGGCTTTGGGCCGGATGAAGTCCAGCGACAGAGCCACGCGGGAGTGGCTGGATATCCTCAACGACCGGGGGATTGGGGCGGTAAGTATGCTGGCCGACGCTTACGGTGTGAGCCAGAAAGATATGTACGGAAAAATCTCAAAGGGCGAAATCTCCGGCACCGATGCAGTGGAGATCATCACGGCGGCGCTGGCCCGGGATAAAAAAGACGGCGGCTTCGCGGGTTCCATGGCGGAACAGAGCCAGACCTTCGCGGGTATCTCCTCCACACTGGAAGGGCTGCAGCAGAACCTGAACGCCCTGGGCGGCGAGGGGTACAACACCTTGCGCCAAAGCGGTAAAGAGGCTGAGGTACATGCGCTGAGCGGCGATTTAGGCGACGCCATTGGCGAGATCAACGCCATCATAGGCGAGAACCAGGCCCGGAAGGAAAACCTCCAGGAGCAGTATATGAGGGAGGTACAGGAGGCCGTGCTCGAGGGGAAGCACGGGGAGCTGTGGGACAAGCTCAGCCAGGAGCAGCAGGACGACCTGTCCCAAATGGGGCAGGCGTATGCGCAGGCAAAGCAGCGGTATGAGGAGAGCGGACACACCGACTGGGAGGCTGGGGCGGAGATAGAAAAGCTCTACGAGGCGACGCTTGCGGCGGGAGAATCGTATTTTGCGAACAGCGCAGAAGCCGCCATGCTCAATGACAAGGAAATTGAGGAGATCGCCCTGATCCGGGAAAATACGGCGGGGCTGCTGGAGGCCGCCCAGAACATCTACCGCCAGACCCAGGAGCTGAGCAAGGGGTATATGCCGGTGGTGCTGACAGACGGGAAGACGCTCATCCCGGAGCAGGCCTACCCGTCCCGGAAGGACTACGCCCAGCGGAACCGGAAGGAGCTCCCGGGCTCCGGCGGGCTCGCCTCGCCCCGGCAGGCCTACCAGCGCAGGAGCCACGCCTTCGGCCTGGAGCGGGTGCCCTATGACGAGTACCCGGCGCTGCTGCACCGGGACGAGCGGGTGCTCACCGCCGCCGAGGCCCGCTCACAGGACGGGGGGCGGGGGAGCACAACCAACCTCACCGTCACGGGGAACAGTTTCATGGGCGTGGGGGAGGAGCTGGCGGACCAGCTCTTTGAAATCATCGCGCGGAAGCTGGAACAGGCGGCGGTGGCGGCGGCGCCGAAATAGAAGCGCGGAGGAGCGGACAGCGAGAGAGCTTGGAGCGGAGCGAAAGCAAAAGCCCAGGGGCCGCCACAGGCGGGACCGGGTTTTGCTTGAGACGCAGCGAAAGCGAGCGAGCGTCCTGGCCGCTCCGCAGCGTGACAAAAAAGGGCGCCGGATAGCCCCGGCGCCCGGTCAATCTTCTTTTTTCGGCCTGTACTGCTCGTCGCCGCTCTCCACGTACTTGATCAGATCAATGATCTGCTCCGCAGTCCATCCAGCACTTTGCAGCGCCTCAATCAGCCGGAAATTTTCCTGCATATTCACCGCGTTCACCCCTTTCTACAGACAGTATAACACAGGCGGAGGAAAAGTACAAGGAGGGTTTTATGGAGCGCGTCATCATCCTGAAGAACACGGACACCGGACAGGCGCTCACCCTGCCGGTGACGCCCAAGAGCTATCCCATGGAGGCGGGGCGGGCGGTGGAGCGGCTGGACATGGCCCAGACCGGGCAGATCGCCCTGCCGGGGCTCCGGGGCCTGTTTGCCGGGACGCTGGAGTTTATGCTCCCCGCCCGGGCCTATCCCTTTCTCACCGCCGGGGCGAAAGCCGAGCCGTCCTGCTATATCGAGCCGCTCACCGCCTGGAGCCGGGACGCCAGCGTGTGCCGGTACATCGTCACCGGCGCGGGGGTGAATATCCCGGTGCTGCTGGGCCCGCTGGAATACGGCGAGGGGGACGGCACCAACGACGTATCCTGCAAGCTGCCGCTGTATGAGTACCGCTATCTGGACGAGGCGAAGGTGGAGCAGGCCACCCAGAACAGCGGCAGGCCCGTGGAGACCCCGCCCCAGACGGCGGGGAGCTATATGGTGGTCAAGGGGGACAGCCTGTGGGCCATCTGCAGGAAGTTCTACGGCGACGGCTCCCTGGCCTGCAAGCTGGCCACCGCCAACGGCATCAAAAATCCCAACCTGATCTACCCCGGCCAGGTGCTCACCCTGCCGGACAGGGGGGCGCTGGCGGGATACGCGGCCACCCCGGCCCCCGCCGCCCCCAGGGCGGGGAGCGCGTCGGGCAAAGGCTCCGCCGGGGCGGGAACTTCCGGTTCGTCAACACCGCTGGGGCTGGCGGATCGTCTGGCCCCCCAGGCGGCGGCCCGGGCCCGGGCGGCGGTGGACCGGCATATTGCAAAAGAGGACGTGCGCGCGGCCATCGGGCTCAAGGCGGGCCAGACCGTCCAGGCGGCGGTGCAGGCGGCCCTTGGAAAAAATAAAAAGACCACCGGGGAGGCCCCCCAATGTCATTAGTTTAAGCCCGGAAAAGCCGAATGCAAAAACTCCCGTCTGTGTGAACAGGCGGGAGTTTTTGCGAAAATTATGGAATAGCTCTTGCAATTTTGCGCGGTATCGGGTAAAATCGACAGTGGAAACATAATTAGCGGCGGAACAAGGCGGGTTGCCGCCCGCCTTGTTCCGATGAAGAGTGTGCTACCCACTCAACACCACAGTCATAGACTGTACCGTATTGTCCATTATACCGTCCCTATCGCAAATTTTCAAGAGGGGAACAGGTGGAAATGGCTTCGGTGTTTCGCTTTGGTTGAATAATCAGGCGGTGTTGAGTTATACGCTCAACACCGCTTTTTGTGTTTCCGGCGGCCGGTCGGGGCGGGTAATGCTCACCACCCGCCCCGGACGGTCAGCACGGAAAACAGAAGGAGAGAGCATATATGAAAAAACGGTTACTATCCCTATTCCTGGCGCTTGCCCTGACTATAGGGCTGGCGGTTCCGACGTTTGCGGCGGACACTACCGTAACTGAGCAGATGAAAACAGCCCTTCTCACCTACACGATTGGGGGGCACACCTTTGAAAGCTTTGGCGGGATTGGTACGGATTCTCCATGGAAGCTGACCTATCCGGATTATGACGGCGAGTACGATGAGGTCAATGGGACATGGAAAGAAATTGTGGAGAGCTACAACGGTTACTACGCCATACGTCAAGACACGGTGTTCACAGTGACAAATACCGCGCCCGCAAACCAAAACAACTTCATCCGGGTATATATAAGCTTCTATGAGAAAGACGGTGACGGCACATACTGGGATGACCAGTATCCGCACAGTTCGTATCTGACCAGAAGCGGCGAAATTATCAGCGATTACATGAGCCCGGATAGTTTTGGCGGTCTGGTAGAGGTAAAACCGGGTGAATCGTTCCAGTTCAAGCTGGGATCTGATGCGGATGTGATTTACAAGGTAAGCTTATGGAAATGGGATATGGATCACGCCCAGACGGTAACAGACGATTGGGGGAATAGCTACGAAGAAGCCCCATATTATTACAAATGGGCCATGTTCAAAGTGGACAACGCCGCCGTGGACAGCTATTTGGCGGGAGAAAATCCCTCTGACCCGTCCAATCCCCCCGTGCCCAGCAATCCGGACAATCCCACTGAACAGCCCACGACACCGCCCACCAACGCGGACAGCTTCCCCTATTCCATCCCCGGCGCCCCGGACTTCCTGCGCCTTTCCGTCCAGCCCATTGGCTCCTATCAGACAGATGTTTATGACACCGACATTGGCGGTGAAAAGGCGGTCACAGTCTATCACTTCCCGGTCGGTACAAAGCTGGGCCTGACGGCGGAAGGTGTCAATAAAGGCTATACTATCGCCAACGTGTCCTCGGGCAGTCTGGGAGACTGGGACAGGACGGAATATACCATCACCAAAGGCAGTTTGCTTGAGCAATGGTTTATGGTTTCTTCCCCGGATGACCCGGAGGGCTTCATCGTCTATATCCACCCAATCAACACAAATACGGCCTTCCAGGATGTGAAGGCGGGCGCGTATTATGAAAATGCGGTCAAATGGGCGGTGAAGTACGGTATTACCAACGGCACCAGCGCTACCTCCTTCACGCCTGAAAAAACCTGTTCCAACGCCGAAATCCTGACCATGCTGTACCGGGTCTTTGACTGGATGATTGTGTCGGAGGACAACCCTTTTAGCGACGTGAAACCGAGCGATTACTATTATGAAGCCGCGCGGTGGGCCGCAGAATATGGCATTGTATCTGGCACCACCTTCGACCCGGACAAGCCCTGCACCCGCGCCATGACGATGACCTATATCTGGAAAGCTATGGACAGCCCGGATGTTGACAACCCTGCCAGCTTTACCGACGTACCCGGCGGCGCGGACTATGCCAAAGCGGTAGCCTGGGCGGTGGAGGAAGGAGTGACCAACGGTACAAGTTCCACCACGTTCAGTCCCAACGACACCTGCACGCGGGGGCAAATCGCCACTTTCTTGTACCGCGCGTTGGGGTAATAACGTAAAATCACAACTTGTCCCCGCCCTGTCCCAAAAATCAAGGGTAGGTTGGGGAATTGGGCCGAAAGCAAGAATTTCAACATCTCCCCGCAACGCCCTAAAAATCAGGGGCAAAGGGCAAAATATCAAAAAGCGGCAAATTTCAACTTGTCCGTAAGATGTTGAAGAAATGCGCAGAAAACCTCATTTTATGCGAAACTGGGAGAAAAAGGTTAAATACTTTGTGTTTCATCTGATTTTTACCGAATGCAAAACCGCCCCGCTATTTATTTGTAAAACTTTTCCTTTTTATGCCGTTCTGAAAGAAATTTGAATCAGTTTTTGAGCTTGTTGACAATTTGGCAGGAGCGTCATTTCCTCTCATATTTTCAAGTTCCGGTAAAATAGTAAGACATTCAAGCGGCTTGTTGATAAATCACGGTATGCGTTCGTTTTCAAGCCCGGTTTCGGCCTTGATGGGATAGGGGACACAAAATTTTTTAAAAATCGGGCGGTTCAAGGCCGGTTTTCCGGCAAAAATTTTTTAGGACAAGGGGCAGGGGCCGAATAGGAAATACGGCCCCTGTTCTTTTTTGTCAAGATGGGATTCTGTAGGGAAATCCTGGGAACGATTTGACTTTCAGATTCCGTTCGTCTACGCGGTTTGGTCGGATGGGCTGAGTATACCGTTTTATGTCCCGTATCAGCCTTTCGCCGCTGAAATCAGGGTCACGGAAAAACCGTTTGCAAAGGTAAATCGCCATCGCCATGTCGATTTTTCGCTCGTACCTATTCCCCGATTTTTGGGAAATCTCAATTTCCCTGCAAACGCGGTTGCAGAAGTTGAACATGGTAAGATGGGCGTAAATCTCTTGCAGAATGAGTTCGTCCGTCCGGCTATGCAGGTTCAACAGACCGACGCAGTATTTTAGAAACCGAATATTTGTTTCGATTTTCCAGCGCATATGGTATAATTCTTTTAAATCAGAGATGGGAAATTCGTCGCGGGGAAGATTGGTCAGGAGTGTTTCGTACTGCCCAGAATCCAGCATGAAACGCACAGCGCGGCACGTCATAGGGTACGCGTCCGGGAACATCGGGCCTGTGAAATCCCAGCGCGTGATTCTGGTGCCTGGGCTGTTGATTTTGCCCTTTTTGCTCCCCGTCTGGAGGAAAATCCACCCCTTTTCCTTTGCCTCGTTGGTCTGCCGGGTGGTGATCGTCCAGGCAAGGTCGCGGTCAAGTTCCTCCATGGGCAGGTCGCGGACTGGGCGCAGGGCCGCTTTGTCCTGCTTGACGCGGAGGACAAAAAACAGGTTGGGATTGTTTTGGAGATGGGCGATTGTGTTGTAGGATTCATATCCTCTGTCAAGAACTACGATGGTGGGCTGATAATATTTCCGCCTGTAAACCAGGGAATACAACGCGCCCTGTTCGTCGTGGGCTTTCCGGCTGTCAATTTCCCCCTCCCCCATACTGCAATCCACAAATGTTTGATTTAAAATGTCTAAAATCAAGTTTGCGTGGGTGTTGTTATAACCTTTTGGGTTTGATTCCGACGTATAATAATTGTTTGAGCTGCTGTTGCGCGGGCAGGGGATGGTACTGCCGTCAATGGCCCAAAGCCTATAGCCTTTCAACGCCGCTGGGTCGTCGCAAAGGTCGTTGAACCGCTTCATAACTTCGCGGAAACACTGATAACCGACTTGCTTTCGGCGGTCTACGAAAGAAGAAGCGGCAATCTCTATCCCGGTGTCATATAGTTCACGATTCAGCGTCCCGCCTGTCATGGTCAGCAGGAACCGAATGAGCGTTTCCAGCGGCAGCTTTCGGTTCCTGGAGAAGTGGCGGATGTCGTCGGAGTAGGAGCCGCGCAGGACAGCAGCTTTTTGTATGGCCTGGTTGAGCTTGCGGCGCAGTTCGTCAGCGTGATTTGTGGGCATGGTATGATTCCTTCCTTCACAGATTGAATCAATCTACCGCGATCAAAAAAGAAAGCGAGTACAGCGCCCGCAAAATGCGGACGGTGCACTCGCTTTGTTTGTCCTTGCCTGGGAGAATGAATCCGATAAAGTGGGGGATTCGGTTTTGAAAATCCTCGTGCGCGAAATAGATTGTAATCTGATTGTAGCGGACGGCGGCCCCGCTGTCAACGGGGCCGCCGTAAACGAATTGTAAATGTTGCCGCAATGGTGGAATTTTTGCCGTCTTGCCCTTATCCGAATGACATTGGGAGGCCCCCGGCGGTCATTCCTGATCCTTCGCCATGGCGATTTTGTCCAAAAGCTCCACGATCTCCTCGGTGGTGTAGGTCTTCTTTTCCCCGCTGGTGAAAATCAAGCGCAAGTCATAGATGGTGGCCTTCGCTACCACCTTGATCTCGTCTTTGCTCGGCATCCCAGTCACCTCCTGTTTTCATGATGGCATAAACCCTTATTCCTGATCTTTCGCGTCGGCGATGGTATCCAGCAGATCGCACAACTCCTCTTTGGTGTAGGTCTCCTTGTCGCTGTTTTTAAACAGCCGCCGCAGGTCGTAGATTGTGGCCTTTTCAATCACTTTGTAGTCCTTCTCGGTTGGCATACCGCTCACCTCCTGCCCCCATCATAGCATAGGCGGCAGGGAAATGCAAGGAGGAATCATGGAACAGAACTACGTGAAGCTCCGGGCCACCGGCCCGGACGGGACCACCGCCAACATCACCCAGCTGTGCCGCTCCATCACCTGGAGCGGGGACTGGCGCAGCGCCGCGCGGACGCTGAGCTATTCGCCGGTGGTCAGCGCGGACGATACCCACCTGCCCCGAGCCCCCACCGGGCTGGGCGGCTCGGTGCAGTTCTGGCATGGCCCCGACCTGCTCATGGACGCCTACGCCCTGGAGCGCACCCGGGACAGCCTGGGGACAACCATTGACGTGACGGCCTATGACCGGGGGCTGTACCTGACCCGGAACAGCGCATTCCTGCGGGTGGAGGGGCAGACGCCGGAGGCGGTGACCGCCTCGCTGTGCGCCCAGTTCGGCATCCCGGCGGGGGCGCTGGCGGCCACGGGGGTGCCCCTCACCCGGAACTTCCTGGGGGTGGCGCTGTACAAAATCATCATGACGCTGTACACCCTGGCCGCGGATCAGACGGGGAAGCAGTACCGCATCCGCTTCCGGGGCCCCCGGCTGGAGGTGATGGAGATGGCGCAGTCCCCGGAATCCGTCATCCTGACGCCGGGGAGCAATCTGCTGTCCTGCGTCACCAAGGAGAGCGCCAGTACCATGACCAACTCCGTGGCCATCTACGACGACCGGTATAACCGCATCAAAACCCGGGAGGACAGCGGGGCGGTGGCGCTGTACGGGCTGATGCAGGCGGCCATCCGCGCCGGGGCCTACGACGACCCGGAGGGCCGCGCCGCCCAGGTGCTGAAGGAGAACGGGGTGAAGACCGCCATCACCGTCAACGCCCTGGGCGATCTGCGGCTCATCACCGGGAATACGGTGGTGGTGCACGAGCCGGTGACGGGGACGGACGGGCTGTTCTGGATCCTCTCGGACAGCCACACCTGGCGGCGGGGCATCTACCAGACCAGGCTCACCCTGTCGCTGGAGGGGCTGATGGACAGGCAGGCGGCGGGGAGCGGGGCGAAGAAATAACAAGCAATTTCGCACCTTGTTAATCGAATACAGACTGACGGGAAAACAGAAGCCGCCTATACAGGCGGCGAACGTTGACAAAAAACGGCGCTGTGGTATAATCAGGATCGAAAGGGCGCTGTTACATAAAAGCGGTCAGCCACTCCCTTGTGAAAGGGGGTGAGGCTGATGGGAGACGGGCGCAGGGTGAAAGCCCTGCGGTTTGTGGTGTGCTTCATCATCGTGCTTGCGCTGATGATTCTCACGGCCCAGAAAGCGTACTGACCGCTTGGATGGCCCCAAGCGGTCAGTGCAGAACACTGTATTGAACCGTAAGGGCTGACCGCTGTAGCAGCGCCCTTTCATGATTATTATAGCCAGCGGGCCCCGTTTTGTCAACAGGCAAAGCGGGGTTGAATGTTTGAACAGCCCCTTGGGGGAGCCTCCGTCAGTGTGTATTCGGCTGACGGGGGTTTTACTTTTTTGAAGGGATTGATGCCATATGGACGGCAGCCCATATGCCCGGATCGTGGCCTTGGCGCGGGCCCAGGGGCTGGATGCCAACCCCGCCGGGGACAGCGCCCACGCGGGGCTGGGGGCCGCCCCGGCCCGGATGCGGCTGGGGACGGTGCTCACCGCCGCGCCGCTCACCGTGCGGGTGGCGGGCATCCCCCAGCCCACCCGCGCCCTGCGGATCAACGAGCGGCTGGTGAAGGGGGCGAAGTGGAAAACCAGGACCACCAGCCCCAGCAGCGATTACAACGGCCTCACAGGGCCCATCTCCGGACCGGTGAGCACCCCGGCGGGCCAGGGGGCGCTGGTCTCCCTCACCGCGGGCCAGGTGCACAGCACCGAGACCGTGGTGGACGAGGCCGTGGCGGAGCAGCTGGAGCTCGACCTGGAGATAGGGGACGAGGTGCTGCTGCTCACCGAGGACGACCAGGTATTTTATATCATCATGAAGGTGGTGAAGGCCGTATGAGCATTTTCCCCATGATCGACCCGCCGGCGGAGCAGCCGGACGCCGCCCAGGCCCTGCCGCTGTGCCGGGAGGTGGGCTGGGACTTCGAGCGCGATGTGCCCCTCTTCCGGGGCGGCGAGCCGGTCATTGTGGAGGGCAGGGAGGCCGTCAAGGTGTGGATCTGGCGGGCGCTGCGCACGCCCCGGTTCCAGTATGAGATTCACACATGGGCCTACGGCTCGGAGTTCGAGACCCTGCTGGGCCAGGCCTACAGCGATTCCGTCAAAACCGCCGAGGCCCCCCGCTATCTGCGGGAGTGCCTGCTCATCAACCCGTACATCAAAGAGGTCAGGGATATCGCCGTCAACTTCGAGGCCGCCAGGCTGACGGTACAAGGGACGGCGGTCACCATCTATGGGGAGGTGAAATTCGATGCCGCTGTTTGAAGAAAAGCGGAGGGCTAAAAGCCCTCCGCGATGGAAGCCAATTTGTCTGCGACCGTGTGGTTGGCGTAGGTGCTCCAATCCGGTTCGTAGTCGCCCTCCGCCTGATCTCCCCACATATCCCAGCCGGGACGGGTGCCGCGGGCGAACAGCTCCAGCCGAGGCCCAGGAGAGCAGCCCTCAATAATGGGGATAATCTCGTCCGGCTTCCGGGAGTGCTCCCGCTTGATGGAGCGGATGAGATTCACCTGGGATCTTCCGGGCTGGAGGGTTCGGTTACCGCCGCCGCGCACGCCAAACAAAAGGATCTCCGTGACATTGCGGAAATAGAAACCAACGCCGCGTCCATCCGGCTGGCCGTCATGACGAACCTTTTCCCAGATAATATTGGTTTTGTAGGTGAAGCCCCACGCCTCCATGACAGCCAGACCCTCGGGAAGCAGGGCGTTGGGCACCCACAGGTACAGGTGGCTCTTTTCCGCCGACACCTCGCTCACTGGAAGGGCTTTGATGTCCTCCAGTGTCATTGTCTCATAGCGCCGCAGCCGCTTGTGCTCGGGCGCGACCTTTCCTGTTCGGTTCTGGAATTGCCATGGGGGGTCGGCATAGATTGTGCGATAGGTTTTCCCCTCGGTGAACCGCCGGAATTCATTGATCGTATCCTGTAAATCCGCCATGTCAAGCTCCTTCTACGCACGCTTTTTTGATCCCAACGGCCAGAATGGGGCACCCGCCGTTTCTGAGGGATTCCAGCCGGTAGAGCAGTTTGCCCATCCAAGTTGTGGACGCGCCGTATTTCCGCAGGAGGGGAGCGCCGCTGTCGTCAAGGACGGCGCGGAAAATCTCGTTCAAGTCCTCAGATCGGGTCACAATGACGCCCACCTCAATCAAACCACAGTCGAAGTAGGTGCGCATAGCCAGCAGATCCCGATCAAAGGTCTGATCCTTGCTGTTCCATTCCAAGTCAAACGCGACCTTGTTTTTTACAAAGTCAATATTATGGCCGTCAATGTAACCTTCGATCAGCTTTTGGTCAAAAGGCTTGTCCGCGAAGCGGCCCCGCTGATCCGCCTTTCGCGGATACAGCTTAACCAGCAAATCACCGGTAATCCGAATCTCGCGCCAGCCGCAGGGATACAGGAGCGCGTCGAATTTTTTGGGAATTGGGCTCTCGTTGCCGCCTGCTTGCCGCAAGTCCTCGATTGTGATGGATAAACGCTCCAGACAATTTTGAAGCTCCTCCCACTCCTCCGGGAATGCCTCGCTCAAGATTTCCAGCGCGTGGCCGTAGTTGTAAAATTCATATTTACTTCCAAGGGATGACCGGATATAGTTCTCGCCCATCTCTACAACACCGCCCTTTGTCTTTGCTCTAGCATAACACGGTTGGGGCGGGGAGGCAAGGAAAATTTGAAAGGAAGATGGATGATGCCATTGTTTGAACACGAGACGCCGGAGACCATCCTGGGGCGCATTCTGGGCCGGATGGACACCGATTTGCAGACCCGGGAGGGTTCCTACGCCTGGGATCAGGCCGCGCCCATCGCCTTTGAGATATGGCGGGTGCTCATGACGCTGGACGAGCTCATTGAGGCGTTCTACGTCAACCCCAGCAGCGGGCCCTATCTGGACGCCCACGCGGACCTGTTCGCCATGGCCCGCCGGCAGGGGACAAAGGCCGCGGCAAAGGTGACCTTTACCGGCCGGGATGGGGTGGTGGTTCCGGCGGACACAGCCTTTTTTGCCGGGGAACTGGAATTCCGGCTGGCGGAGGACGCGGTGATCCGGGACGGCTCCGCCGTGGGCTGGCTCCGGGCGGGGTCGGTGGGGCAGAAATACAATGTCCCTGCCGGGGTAATCACCCAGATTCTGCGTACCATCCCCGGGCTGGAGGGCTTCGAGGCCGGGGCGGCGGAGGGCGGCGCAGACCCGGAGGGGGACGCCGCCCTGTACCAGCGGCTGGACGAGAAGCGCAAGCGCCCGCCTACCAGCGGCAACGCGGCCCACTATCGGGAGTGGGCGCTGAGCGTGGACGGGGTGGGGGCGGCGCGGGTGGCGCCGCTGTGGAAGGGCCCCGGCACCGTGCGGGTGCTTATCGCGGGCTACGACCGCCGCCCGGTGGACGGGGCGGTGGTGGACGCCTGCGCCCGGTACATCGAAGAGCGGCGGCCGGTGGGGGCGGACGTCACGGTGGCCAGCGCCCGGGCCGTGGCGGTGGGAGTGAACGCCCAGGTGGTGCTGGCGGCGGGAGCGTCCCTGGCGGCGGTGGAGGCGGCATTTGTGTCCGAATTGGACACATATTTGGCGGGGCTGGCTTTTGAGGAATTCACCGTCCACGCCAACCGGGTGGGGGCGCTGCTCCTGTCCATCGACGGGGTGGTGGACTACAGCGGGCTGACGCTGAACGGCGGGGCGGGCAACCTGGAGCTGGCGTCCGACGAGGTGCCGGTGACGGGGACGGTGACGCTGACATGAGGGAACTTATGAGTTACCTTCCGGAAAATTTTCCGGACAGCAAAGAGACCGTTACATTCCAGGAGGCGCTCCAGCCCGAAGTGGGCCTCATGTGGCGGGCCAGGGATGAGCTGCTGGAGCAGCTGAACCCATACAAGGCCGCCTGGGGACTGTGGTACTGGGAGGACGCGCTGGGGCTGGGGCCCTGTGAGGTGTTTGACCTTGACACAAGGCGGCGGCAGATCGCGGCCAAGCTCCAGGGGCGGGCCGCCACCACCCCGGCTGTGATCCGGGCCGTGGCGGAGACCATCCTGGGATTCCCTGTGGAGGTGATCGAGCACTTCAGCGAATACCGGGTGGAGCTGCGGGCGGATTCGGGCGGGGTGCTGCCCGCCGGGGCGCCCCAGCTGAAGGCGCGGCTGGGAGAGATCATGCCCGCTCACCTGGACTGGCAGGTGGTGCTCCCCACCTGGCTGCCTATCCCCATCCTCACCGCCCCGGGGCCGCGGGTGTCGCGCGCCGCGCCGCCGCAGTACCGGGCGCGGCTGGGGCCGGGGAGGATTCCCGCCGCGTGCGCCCTGGGGACGCGGTACAGCAGGGCCGCGCCGCCCATGGCGGCGTACACCCCCCTGGGGTGAATTTTGAAGGGAGGCAAAAAATTTGGGCTATTGCGTATACATGACAAAAGCGGGCTTCGCCCTCCAGGCCAAGCTGTTCGCCCAGGGCGGGCAGCTGGAGGTCACCCGGGTGGAGGTGGGCTCCGGCGTGCTGCCGGAGGGGGTCGACTGGCGGACGCTCACCGGGCTGGTGGAGCCCCGGGCCCGGGCCACGTCCACCGCGCCTGTCCGCCGGGACTGCACCGTGAGCCTGGAGATCGAGTACCGCTCCGACCTGGGCGGGGCGGAGGAGCCCTTTCAGATCAACGAGTTCGGGGTGTTCGCCATTGGCGCGGACGGTGAGGAGGCGCTCATCCTCTACGGCGATCTCAGCGACTGCCCGGACACCGCCGTGCCGCTGAAATACGGCGGGTGCGTGCGGCGCTACCCGGTGCTGATGGAGGTCGGGCCGGACGCCGGGGCCAGGCTGGACTACCCGGCGGGGGCGTGGTGTACCCACGAGGAGCTGGCCGGGGCCATCGCCGCCCACGACGGCGACCGGGAGGCACACCCCCACCTGCTGGGGCTGTGCGCGGGGCTGGACGCCCGCGCCGCCCTGCTGGAGCTGATGTATGCCACGGATGTCAGCGGCAACCCGTTCACGGCCACCTTCGAGAGCCTGACGGGGCTGGTGTGCGCCGGGGTGTGGAATGCCGCCCTGGGGCGGCTGGAATTCTGAGGGGAGGGATGTGGCTTTGGTGAAATTGGGAAATAAGGCGGCGGGCTCCGTTGTCAAGCTGAAGGAGAACGGCACGCCCGTTGACTACATCGTGGTACACCAGGGACTGCCGGGGAGTATGTATGACGCTTCCTGTAACGGCTCCTGGCTTCTCCGGAAAGAAATCGCGGAAAAACGACAGTGGCACGTGAGCAACACCAACGGCTACGATAACACAGGGATTAATGCTTATTTGAATGGAGATTGGCTTGACCGCTTTGAATCAAGCATCCGGGCTAAAATTAAACAGGTGAAACTGCCTTATTGTCCTGGGGGCAGTAAAGTTGGCTCCGTAAACAGTGGGTCAAACGGAATGAGCACAAGAGTTTTTCCTCTGAGCTACTTTGAAACCGGCCAGCAAGATACGTACAATGCTTTGGAGGACGGTTCCAAGCTGGACTATTTCATTTCTGGCAGATCGAGCGCAGCTTGCGCTAAACGCATTGCATATTTTAACGGCTCGGCTACGACATGGGGCCTTCGAACTTTTTATCCGCCTTCATCAACTATTGGAAGCCGCACACATACGGTTAATGCAAGTGGGGACAGGGGCTATGTTAGTGGTAGCGACGGTCCTGCTACCTTCGATGGCCTCCGCCCCGCGATGATCCTTCCCGTCGACCTGTGGGTCACCGATGACGGCACCGTGACCACCAACACCGCCCCCACCATGCCCCCCACCATCACCGTCCCGGCGCAGGTCAACGGCGGCAGCACAGTCACCATCTCCTGGGGAACCAGCACCGACGCGGAGGACAACCTGGAGGGCTACAAGGCGGAGCGCAGCCTGGATGGCGGCACCACCTGGGCCCAGATTTACCAGGGCAGCGCCCAGAGCGCCGCCGGCACCGTGCCCTTCGGCTCCGAGAGCGTCATGTACCGCGTCAAAGCCTACGACGCCGAGGGGCTGGAATCGGGCTGGAAGACCAGCGGGCAGGTCACGGTCATCAACAACACCGCCCCCACCGTCCCCGGCCACATCACCGTGCCCGAGCAGGTGCGGGGCGGCGGGCCGCTGGTCATTTCTTGGGGGGCCTCCTCCGACGGGGAGAACAATCTGGCCGGGTACAGCCTGGAACGGCAGGTGGACGGCGGGGAGTGGGCGGTGATTTACACCGGGGATCAGCTCAGCTTCACAGACCAGATCACCAAGGGCTGGCAGACGGTGGCCTACCGGGTGCGGGCCTATGACAGCCACAGCGCCTACAGCGGCTTCGCCTCCTCCGAGACCCGGCAGGTCAACAACAACACGCCCCCCGCCATCACCTGCGACCCGGCCTCCGGGACAAACCTGGGGGTAAAAAGCGAGGGCTTTGAAGTCCCTTACTCCGTGGCCGACGAGGAGGGGGACGGCGTCACCGTCACCGAGGCGGTGGACGGCGCGGCGTGGCGGGCGTTCGCGGTGGAGCTGGGCGCGGAAAACCGCTTTGTCCTGGGCGGCGTGGACTTCATGAAGCTGCTCAACGGGCGGCACACCCTGTCCATCACCGCCGACGACGGCGTGTCCAGCGCGGTGCACAGCCTGTCCTTCACCAAGTCCGTCACGGCGGCCTCGGTCACCCTGGCCCAGCCCATGGCGGCGGACGGCCCCATCGGCGTGTGCGTGCTGGCGGTAAGCGGCTTTATCCCGCTGGACGCGGATTTCACCGTGGAGGTGGCCAACAACGCCAACGACGAGGCCCCGGCGTGGGAGGACTGCACCGCCGCCGTCAGGGGCGGGGTCAACTATGCGTTTGAGAACAAGGCCGCCGCCAACGGCTTCGCGTTCAACTTCCGGCTGAAGGCGGAGCGCGGCGGGAGCGGCATCGGCGGCTACATCACATCGGTACAGGGAGGGTTCCAGTAAATGGGGTTAAACATTATCAGGACGGACAGCGTCCGCGACCTGGCGCTGGCGGGCAGCGGCATCACGCCGCCAAAAGACTGGGGGGACGCGGCCCAGGTGCGGGCGGCCAAGCTCCAGGAGGCGGGGGCGGCCTGTTCCGCCGCCATCTACGCCGGGGTGGACGTGGGGGAGGCCCACTACAGCCTGACGGAGCACGACCAGACGGAGCTCATGGCGCAGCTGGCCACGGTGAAGGAGGGGGCGGCGGCGGTGCCCTACCACGCGGACGGGGAGCTGTGCCGGATGTACCCGGCGGAGGAGTTTGCCGCCCTGGCCCGGGCGGCCACGGCCCACGTGTTCTACCACCGCACCTACTGCAACCACCTGAACGCCTGGATCAGGCGGGCGGGGCTGGAGGAGCTGGCGGGCATCGCCTACGGCGCGGCCCTGCCCGAGGATCTGGCGGCGCATATGGCGGCGGTGCTGGCTGCCGCGGAAGGAAGCGCTGAGCCGTCGTGAGCAGCGCGGATGGATCCTGGGATACCAGAACCGGGGCCCCCGCAAAATCGGTCTTTTGTTTTGCGGGGAGAGGAGAAGCAAGGAAGCGAACGGAGTTTTCGCCGTAAGCGGAAACGAAGGGGAGCGAACTTTGCTTCGACGAAAGCCGCGCGTCGCGAACAGGCGAAGCGTGACAACGGGAGGTGAATATGATGCTGTGTAATTGGGAGGGCCACCTGGTGCGCTGGCTGTGCGGCGGGGTGCTGTACGGTCTGCTGGAAACGTTCTGGCGGGGCCACACCCACTGGACGATGCTCCTGCTGGCGGCGGTGCTGTGCGTGCCGCTGGACGTGGCAAATGAGCGTTTTCCCTGGGCGTTGCCCCTGTGGGTGCAAGCGGCGCTGGGCGGGCTGGTCATTACCGCGGGGGAGCTGCTGGCGGGGCTGGTGCTGAACGTCTGGCTGGGGCTGGGCATCTGGGACTACTCGGGCCAGTGGGGCAATCTCTGGGGCCAGATATGCCCGCTGTACGCGGCCCTGTGGTGCCTGCTGGCGGGGCCGGTGATCGTGGGCTTCGACTGGCTGGATCACTGGCTTTGCGGCGGGGAGCGGCCGAGGTATACGTTTTTGCCAAGGGGGTGATTGCCATGCGGAACCTTAATGAGCAGAAAGCCGCCCCATGAAGGGGCGGCAGGAAGCCACAACATTTGATAAAGCGCAGTGCACAATGGTATACTGAATACCAGAAGGACGCTGTTACATAAAAGGCGGTTAGCCCACCGTTTGTACCCCTGCGCGAATCCAAAAAGGGGGAGGTGGTTGCTTATGGGAGACGGACTGGGGACGAAAGTCCTGCGGTTTGTGGTGTGCTTCATCATTGCCCTTCTCTTGATGATAGCCACGACCCAGAAAGCGTGTTAGCCGCCCGGATGGCACCCGAGCGGCTAACTGCTTGTTGTTAGTCTTGTAGGGGCTAACCGCCGTAGCAGCGCCCTTCTTTATCATTATACCACACGCACCCGCTTTGTCAACTGAGACAAAGCGGATTTTTTGAAAGGGGATTTACAAGATGGACAAGGCAATCAACCAGATGAAAGCGTGGGTGGCCGCGGCGGTGGGCGTGCTCACGGGGCTGTGGGGCTGGCTGGGCTGGCTGGCGGTGGGTTGGATCGGGTGCATGGCGCTGGACTACCTCACCGGGTCGCTGGCGGCGGCCAAGGAGGGGGAATGGTCCAGCGGCAGGGCCCGGGAGGGCATCTGGCACAAGTGCGGTATGATCGTGGTGGTGCTGGTGGCGGCGGGGACGGACCTGCTGCTGGCCACCGTGCTGGCGAACCTGCCGCTGGTAGAGCTGCCCATCCGGTACACAGGATTGGTGTGCCCGGTGGTGCTGGTGTGGTACATCGTGACGGAGCTGGGCAGCATCGTGGAAAACGCGGTGGCCATGGGCGCGCCCGTGCCGGAATGGCTGGTGAAGCTGCTGGCACTGGGCAAGTCCGCCGTGGACAGCGCGGGGGACAAGCTGGGCGGGGACGGCGGGGAGGAGGGACAGGAATGACCTTTCTCCTGACCGCCGCGGAGCTGTGCCAAAGGCTGCGGGATATCGTGGAGCACTACAGGACGGCCTATATGCTGGGCCCCTGGGGCTGGCCGGCCAGCGACAAGATGATCGCCCGGGCCACCACCCAGGGGAGTAACGCCAAGACCAACCGGCAGTGGCTGGCCCGCGCCAACGCCATCAAGGGTGTGGGCTTCCTGTTCGACTGCGTGGGGCTTATCAAGGGCATTCTCTGGGGCTGGAAGGGCGACCTGTCCCGCACCTACGGCGGGGCGGGGTACGCCTGTAACGGTGTGCCGGACTACGACGCCAAGAAGATGATCGACGCCTGCCGGGAGGTGTCCACCGACTTCTCCGGCATCATCCCGGGCGAGGCGGTGTGGATGGACGGGCATATCGGGGTGTACGTGGGCGGCGGCGTGGTGGTGGAGAGCACCCCAAAATGGAGGGGCGGGGTTCAGTACTCCACCTGCGCCAATGTCTCCCGGAAGCTGGTTCCCGGCATGGCGGGCAGCCGGACGTGGACGAAGCACGGCAAACTGCCGTGGGTGGACTATTCCGAGGCGGACAAGCCCGGGCAGACGACAAAGGAGGACGGTGGCATGACCTGCTACAAGACGCTGGCCGATGTGCCCAGCTGGTACAAGCCCTCAGTGCAGAAGGCGGTGGACAAGGGTGCGCTCCACGGCACCGGAAACGGCGAGCTGAACATCTCCGAGGATCTGTGCCGGACGCTGACCGTGCTGGACCGGCTGGGGAAGCTGGGGTGACGGCAAAAGGAAAGGGCGCCGGGGTCAAACTCCGGCGTCCTTTGCAGAACGCTCTTGCGAGGCACAACTTTTCCACCACCTTTTCCACCGCCAAATTTGTCGGAATGCGCCAAAATCAGCCGCTTGGGTGCCAGTGCAAAGCAAAGAAAATCCTCTGAAAACCGTTGAAATAAGCGGATTTCAGAGGATTTTCACTTGGCTTCATGTGGCAAAACTGCTTTTTATAAAAGTTGCATTGCGCAATGAATTCGAAAGATTCTTGAGGTAAAGTGGGTAAGCGTAATAACTCATTAGCATGGGTGCCCAAGTTCGTTTTTCCAACGCTTATTCCACGCTTGCGTAAACAAGGCCTTATGGTTAGGCTGCCAAAAATTATTCCAAACTTTCCAATACCTTTTATGGCTATTTACAAGTTCGATATTTTCTGGTAAACAGATTAAACGTTGAAATGATTTGCTATCTTCATCAGAAGCAAATTTCCCCATTAAATCCAGGTACTCCATTTTTGTAGTTTCTGGGAATGAGCCACTCAATATAAAAGAGAAAAATGCGTTGTGCTGTGGAACCTTATATATCGGTGATATGAGTTCACCTGACCGCTTAGATTTTAGTAATGTCTCTAAGCAATGTTTCCCTTCATCTGCTGTACCAGCGAAACGTCTCTCGCTCAATGATCGGCGCATGGGCATTTTCGACCAAGTATGAATCAAGCTGGCCAATATTCTTTTCTCGTCTGCCAGTCAAAAAATCGGCGGTGAAGGTTTTCTGCATCCGCACCTCCCCGATGTATTTCTCATTACTCAGCATTCGGTCTATGGTGGAGGTGCTCCACTCCGTTTTGCCCGTTACCGTTTTGATGCCGCATTGCTCCAAGTAGCGCTTAATCCTGCGTACCCCATTGCCCTGGATGTAGAGCTCAAAGATTTTGCGAACGATCTCGGCCTCCTCCGGCACTACTTGAAGAACGCCATCCGGTCCTTTAGTATAGCCAAGGAATTGCGTGTGGTTCAACACAGTTTTTCCGCTCCTCATTCGGTGGCGGATGCCGAACTTGATATTCTCGCTGCGGAAATGGCTCTCTGCCTGATCCAAAGCCGCGAGCTGGTCGATCATGCTGTCACTGATATTCAAAGTGCTCAACCCTCCTGTTTCAATGTAAATCCCGATGTTCATTCTTTTAAGTTTCCTGACCTGACGGATCGTTTCCAGCGCATCCCGCCCAAAACGGCTGAGAGACTTCACCAAGATCAAATCCACCTTCTTGTTGGTGCAGTCTCTCGTAAGCTGCTGGTAACCAGGGCGGTTGGCTGCATAGAGACCGGATGCAATATCCGAATACACTGCGGCGAACTCCCAATTTGAATTGCGTTTGATAAAATTTGTGTAGTGGGCAATCTGTGCTTCCAGACTGTGGCGCTGTTCCTCATGGCGAGTACTAACCCGACAGTAGGCTGCGACCCGAAGCCGCTGGACTTCAGTGGGGCCATCTCGCTTTGTTTGCGGAATCTCAGTCACTTTTCTGGACATAGCAAACCCTCCATGATAATACTGAGCTTCAGTATATCATGGAGGATTTGTAATAGAAAAGCTACATTTCGGTCTCGAAGTGAGAACGAAATGTAGCTTTCAACTTGGAGCAATGTGGCAAAATTACTATTTCTGAAACTCGTTGCGGCGCAACGGATTCGAAGCATTTAGCATCTAATTGCAGACAGACATTTCAGAAGCAGGGAGTTGTACGCCGGATCACGCCGCAGGCAATTTTTGTGCCGGAGTTGCCAGATGGCTGGGTCGTGAAGTCATCGGGATGATCGTGGACAATGACCGTCCTGCCAATCACCTCGTTGATGGAAAAGCGGTTCGTCAGAAATGCGCACAGCGCAAGTCCGTCGTTTTCGAACAGTGGCGGTAGGTCCCCGGCATGGTGCGGGTGCTCACAGCCGTCCGGATTGTAGTGGGACATCGCGTCCGCGAACGGATCGTCCATATTGCCGCCACAATCGGTCCCTTTGTGGATATGAAACCCAAAGATACGGCTCTGACAAGGATCCTTTGATTTGGGCAGATCGCTGATTTCGGCGAGAATCACCACTCCATCCTTGGATTGATAGAACTGCACGGTACCTGAGATGCTGGGATAATTTTCACTGCCTGTGATGCTGGCAACTGCTTGCGGGCGACCGCGCAAAACGGGCAGAAGACGAGGCCTGAACTGGCCGCACGATGAAGATGTGTTCATATGAAATACTCCTCCATGTTGATGTCCTATATGACATGATATGCGGGTAAAGGGCACTGGGTTCAAGCAGGCCCGCGCTGCGGCAGCAATGTGCGGGTAATGCCCAAATGATAAACCTATCCACAATGGACAAATTGCTATAATCTTCCCATAATAAGTTGGTCGATTCTACTTTTATGGGGGTTATGCTATGCAGACGTTATCACAGTCAATCAGCTGGTATCTTGAGATGTGTGAGTACGAAAGAAATCTGTCATCGGACACGCTCAAAGCTTATCGAATTGATTTGCGGCAGTTTACGCAGTTCACAAAGGGGGAGTGGGCCGGTCGGGATTTGCTGAATGCATATATCAAGCATCTTAACGCGTCCTTTGCGCCGCGCTCGGTCAAACGGAAGCTGGCCAGCGTCCGCGCTTTCTATCATGAGCTGGAATACAGCGGAATTTTAGAGGAAAACCCGTTCCATAAGCTCCATATCCGGATTCAGTCACCTAAACAGCTTCCGCGAACGATTCCAGACCATCTCGTCCACAGCCTTTTGCAAAGCGCGTATGATGCCTACGCACCGGGGAGGCGGGAGGTCTTACGGGATATCTTGGTGCTGGAACTGCTGTTTAGCACTGGCCTTCGTGTTTCAGAGCTCTGCTGTCTCTCCGAAGAGACCTTCGTGTTGGGAGAGGGTCGGCTCCGCCTGCTGGTCAACGGGAAGGGCCGGAAGGAGCGGGTGATCCAAATTACCACACCGGAGTTACTTCAGGTTGCAAAGGCTTATTGTTGTGAATTTGCAGAGGAAATTCAGGGCTGTGGTACAATTTTGGTAAACCGGCGAGGGCGTGGGATATCCACTCAATCGGTGCGGAGGATCGTACAAAAATATTTGAAGATGGTAGGATCCACTTACCATGTGACGCCGCATATGTTCCGCCACACGTTTGCGACATCGCTGCTGGAAGCGGGAATGGATATTCGGTACATTCAGTCTTTGCTGGGGCACAGCTCTATTTCTACAACCCAAATCTATACCCATGTCACTGCCTATCAGCAAACCGCGCTTTTGGCGGAGAAGCATCCCCGGGGAAAGATGACGTTTTCACTCTGAATGTCGAGCAGGCCACCGAATTTTTCGGTGGCCTGCTTTTTGCAATGTGAAGGATAATTAGGGATTATCCTTATGCTGTTTCCACTTAGGTGTAATATTTATGTCTTTTGTTAAAGGTAGTGTGGGTGTTGAAATTATATAGAAAAGCTAAAGAATATATTGATATTCTTAGACATCCAAATGACTGGTTTCACAGGTTCCGTTCGAGACTATTTTTTCTATTTTTGGGATTTGTGATTCTTGGCATATTTTTAAATAGAGAATGGTATTTCCCCCACTTCCCAGTTTTTTGCATCTGCTTTTTGTTTATAGGTTGCATTGCGGTATGGTCAGTATCGTTCTTTATCCAGAAAATGGAACATATCACAGCGTCAGTTGCAAATCAACCTGCGGCCAAACGAGCAAACTTCTTTTATTTCAAATACTGTGTTAATTCGTCTCTCTATATTTGGGGACCGCTGACAATCATTTTTATTTTTGGAATGGGATGCTGGTCCATGTTTGGGGCCATAAGACTTACTCCTACACTTATATGGATGGTTGTTCTGTTTTTTATTGTGGTCTATATTAGTATTATTGGTTATCTTCAGTATATCGTTTTGGCTATCTATATTTATAATCTTGCTCACAGCTCTGGAAATTATCGTAATCTTCCAAAATCCGCAGTAGAATGCATTCCTGCACAACTTGAGTGGATTCAAGCACTTACAAAACTGTCACATATTTATCGTAGTGCATTTTTTTCTTTGGGAAGTGCTTACATAATAGGCTACTGTGCTTTTTGTTGGTTGCCAGAAATGCAAGCAAATACATCTTTGCCAGCATTCTATCTCCTATGGGGGATTATTTTCGTAGTGATAGTTATGCTATTTCCTATTGTGTCAGTATTAGAATATCATTGGATCAAAATGATTATTGAACAGTTAAAGGTATGTTATATTAAAGATTTAGTAAAAGAAAATAAAATAAAATAAAAGAAAAAAGTGAGACAATGCGTCTTTCTCCTGCAGTCCAGCGACTTGTTCAAACTCTTTGCGCCACCCAAATACTCAATTCTAAGGATTATCCACTTGAATCGGTTTGGGAAATTGGTTATGCTGCACTCTTATCAGTGTTTAACTTCGTCGCAGCAGTTACCACCATTATTCAGTGTCTCCCGCCCCAATCAAGCGTGTTTCTGCATATTCTTTAACTTGCGATAAGAACCAGCGTAGGCCTTCGCACCATTCCCTCGGCAGCCCTGCAGATTGTAGTGTCATACCAGTTGATATGATGTTGTTATAGACCGATTTGAGTTCTTCTTTCAATGATTCAATGATATGATATTTTTGCATTAAATCTATCAGGCCTTTCTCATTTATCTGTAAAAGTCTCATGCGATCTTTTTTATTTGCAACTTGGTACAGAGTCGAAACTGCCAGGTTTTTTCGACCCAAAAATAAATCTAAGTTTATGGTTCCCTTATGTTTTTTTAGCTGCATAGGATTTTCAAATGCTTCCAAATCATTCAGTGCCTGGAACAAATATCCACATTGATCGCCCTGCTCTTTAAAAATCTTTTCAATCTGCATATTTCGCTTATTGCCTGCTCCAGCATAGTAGCCAATAAGCATACTATTGCCCAAAATTTCCGCTGTTTCAAGTTGCACAATTTCGCGGATTTTTTCGCTGTCAAAAAAATCCATTTTCTGGAGATTTAGCTCCTCTACAGCGCCTTTTGCCATACTGTATATTGTCTTAATCAGTGCATTCAAACATAAATCATAGTGGTGAGGAAGAACCACAGAATCTGAAAATGTGTTTTCCAAGCGAGACATAGAAAATCCTATCATCTTGAGGGCAAAAAGGACTGCATACTGAGGGCTGTGTTCGCTATGGAAAGCCAATTGACCATGACGTTCTTGATCATTGTCAATCCAGTCATCAAGGAGTAATGAAGCCTTGTGAATAAGTTCAATACTCACTGCAATGTCTGCAATTTGATCAAAATTATGTGAACAAGCTTCGGTAGGTGAGATTGTAGATAAGTAGCCCCATAAACAAATTTGGGGTCTGAGCCTATTGCCCGATACTAACTGCGCTTGTTGGGTGCCTAATTCGTTGAGTGCTCGGATCCAGTATATATCAAATTTTTGAAGGAAACACTGGGTTGCTATTCGATAAGTTTCAATAGGCCTACACATAGTTTGGACTCCCTCCAGAAATGCGAGCAGATATTACACCTAAGTGGAAACAGCATAAGGATAATCCCTAATTATCCTTCACCTGACACACATTATAGCACAGCAAATAAAAATTACCATACCAATTTGGGAAAAATGTCGTAACATTAGCAAAATATAGTCTGTAGGAATGTCTGGAATTGAAAGCTACTATTATCCATCTGACAATCTTTTGGGTAAAGGGAGAGCGTCTGTCATACAATGTCGGCTCTCTTTTACAACATCAATGAAAAAGAATCTGCATGGAGTGTTCTCTTTCTGGGCATTTCGTCCGACGAACTTTCTCTTGCTGTACCGCTTCGTAGCTTACGATATTCATCTGGCGCGATTCTCTTTAAGTCGTGCATAAAGGCATCATTGCGGTCGG
This sequence comes from uncultured Oscillospiraceae bacterium, assembly GCA_910588135.1. GTDB lineage: Bacteria > Bacillota > Clostridia > Oscillospirales > Oscillospiraceae > Enterenecus. Next base: position 41,395 of record CAJUOT010000017.1, read on the forward strand.
CAGTTTCTCGGTTCATTTTACGCTCTTGTTCATCAACGATGTCTCTCCATGCAGATTTGTCATCTGTTCCAAGCAATTTATTAATGCTCCAAATATTAAAGGTCATGCCAAATCTCGCATCCTCTGTCGTTTTATTCGGAACATTATGCATATAAGGTACATAGGCATTTTCGTCCAGTTCCAACTGCCCAATTTCTGTCAGAATATACTTTCTCTGCGCACCGGCAGAAATCAATACTTCATCTGGAACTCCTGAGAGAACACGCTCTACCAAATTAGCTTTTTTTCCCGTAGTTGGCATACCTTGGGAAGTGAGAATATCCTTTAATTGTGCCACCGTGAACCCACCGACTGCATCACGAACAGACCCCAAAGCGATGTAACCACGGTCTTCTAAGCTCTTGAGCGCGGCTCCAACATCCCTAATACCATAAGTAAACCACCAAAAACCCGGATATCCATTCTTTGGCCCGGGATAATTTCCTTTGGAACAGTATGCTAACAGCAGGATTTCGGCGGGATATAAACCGCGTTTTGATGGGATTGCGGTTTTCTTTCGTTCTTCAAATGTAATAACACGATGCTCGAAAGCTGTGCCCTCATGAACCACATCGGTGTAATAGGAATCTGGTTGATAGAATTTTTTATCCTCTTCAGGCACCGTGGTCTTTACTGGTGTAGTCTTTTGGGTAACCTCAACCTTATCTTTTTTCTTTAAAAAATCAAATAAGCCCATATAGGTATCTCCTGTATTAATCGTTCATAAAAGCATCAAACTCTTCAATTCGGTCAATCCACTCCAACTCTTTTTGCTTTTTTGCCTTGCTGTCAAGAACAGTTGCGTTGGGATTCCTTCTTAGAATTTCGGCTTTCATTTTGCGTTGTTCTGCTTTTGTGGTTGGGACAAGTTTTGTACCACCCCACCAAGTTTTCGCAATTTTTTGTGTAACATCATAAACTGGTTCTGATGACTTCTTTTTCCTCCCAAACATAACCATCCTCCATCAATCCATACTGCCGCTACCTTTATTACCACCAAATTCACAGCCGTGTACATGATTGTGACCATAATACCACCGACCATAGCGGTATCCGTAGTGAGGAGGACAGTGCGCACAGTCGCCATTACAACGACCGTTATGCCTATGTTGATTAGAACCACTTGCCATATCAATACCCGCAATCACGCCAAACAGCGTGGCAAAGAAACCAGGGCGCTTCGGCGGTGGGCAGTAATCGTCTACATATATGTCAGCTTCTGCCAACAGCTCGTCCTCTTCGATTTCCTCTGGTTCTTCATCTTCGTACTCTTCTTCGCGCAAATCTTCCGGTAGCATAAGATGTCTTTGTTTGCAGATTTCAATGATAACCTCATCATCAATCTCACCGTACAGATATTCCATATCCTCGGCAGTCAATCGTTCTGCGGAATTGCGTACTGCTGCAGTCGCCAGTTCTTTATCATTGATACAGGCGAACTCGACTAAATCGGAGCCTGAAAATGCCAGTTTTGCTTCGACCGCCTTGCGAAGTAAACGGTTTGCCGCAGGTACATTCACCTGCAGTTCAATGATAATCTCACCGACCTCATCGGCGGGCCCCAAAGAAGAAAGTGATGAAAGGTAGCGCACCTGGGTGCTTTCTGCCCAATCATAAAATCGATCATAATAATCTGCCCATGTCATCTTTCGCACCCCCTTTACTCACAATGCTTGCGAAGCCAATAGTATCCACCGGCTGTTTTTTGCCGACCGTTGAGAACATCACGAATGCTTTTCCTGTTGATTCCTGTCCGGCGCTCTGCGGAATTGATAGAATCAAATTCTGCGACTATTTCTCCCGTGGAATCCACCTGGTATATTGACTTAGATGTGTTTTCCGCTGAATACTGCACTGCAGGTGCGATGGAATATACAGGGGTTCCAGTGTCCACCCGTTCCCACATAAAACCACCGGCAGTAGAAGCCCTCCCATTTAGCACCTTTGAAATCTGTTGGCTTGATATCGCAACATCTTTGGCGGCATCTGTAATAGAGTTGTAGGCGCAAATATAATTTCCGTCTAAAGCATATTTTCTGATTTCGGTCTGTTGCACAAAAGGCTTTGCTTTTTCCGCTTCTTTTATCTGCGCATATGTAACCGGTAAAAACAGGTCCGCTACAGGAAAAGGTAGCCCAAGCGACAAACACCGCTCGACAAATGTGGAATCTGTCGGTTCTGGAAATACATTCTCGTTTAAGAAAGACAATACTTTAGAAAATGTAAGTTTTTCCTTGTAAGACCATTCGATTAGTTTCACACCATTATTCTGACATTTTTGGCGTTTATCTGCATCCATTTCGCGTTGCATCAGCAGTTTGGCTTCTCCGCCAAAGTAATCAATCGCGTCATAATGCTGTTGTCCTTGGTATTCAATTGCACAGCTATATTGCGGAATGAATATATCCAATGACTGCGTATCCAACCAACTACTTCTGTATTGGTATACAGCATCCGAACACAGTAGCTTAATATACTGGTACAACCTGTATTCTGATGTCCAGAGTGAGGGACGAGCCTCTTGGCTTAAAGAGGATACTTCGGTATACCTTTCTTTAATCCAGGTTCTCAAAGCCTCAATTGACCGATAAAACCTACGCATCACATTAGACGATTGGACTGTGCGCTCGCTATATCGATGAGACACTCGATCTTTAATTTCGCCAATAATCCTTAATATGGGGGAGTTGGTCTCAGCATCAGAATAGGTGTTCTTGCACTTATCATCCCCTATAGCATCGCCGGGAGAAAGCATTAATGGGTCAAGCCAATGTGTCCCATACAAACACAGTAAAAGAGGCTCGTTTTCTGCTCGGATTGGAATCTGGTATTGTAACATATCTAACGGGGAAACTATTCTGCCCTCTACCGTGTGATTTTGGGCTAAAAACAATCGGGCATAAAACTTTTGGTTAAATGTACACTCGATTGGTATAAAAATCACCTTATCATTTTCATTCGGGGTGGAGCAATCTACACCCATAATTGACTGTGGTAGAGCCGAGATTTCTTCCTCCAACAAATCGCACTGCGAACTTACCCATGTGAACAATTCAGACAGTTCTGGATACCAAATCCAAGCCATTTCAATGTATTCCTCGGCAAAAGGCAGCTTGCGCGTTGATTTTGTTACTTTGCCGGTGGTCTTTTCGATTGGCAGTGCAGTATGTTGATCTCTGGCACTGCGTATGCCTTGGTTGATTTTTTTCTGTTTAGCAGTGATTTTTTGAGGATACGACGTGCTTTCAATGATTTGATCGTTATTCCAATACTTTACACCGGTTATGCAGAGTGAGATGCTCTCTGTCATAATTTCCTCATTTACGGGGGTATACAATGAGAAACTATCATTGGCATCGTACAAAATCGTTTGATAGTACTCCTTGTTGTTTATAGGGGCTCCCTCATGCAGCACCTGGCAAAACACGCCCCGCACATCTTTTACGCCGTAATCCGTTAATCTGAAGTGCAAATAATTGCCTCGCTGAGTGTAATGAACACTGGCAGCAGTTGATTGAAACAAGAACTCCGAGTACCAGCAATCGTGCATACGAACCTTTTTTGATTTTTTTCCATAGAGTTTTATATCTATTGCAGGATATAAAGAACCTACATCTCTGCATTGCTTATCGTGGTCATACACAACATAATGGTCAGTAATTTCAACACCAAACACGCTGATACCCTCCCTTCAAAATTCAATCTAATGCGTACTACTCAACAGCGTATTAGTCCTGGAACGGTGCATCCCAAGGTTCGGCATACTTTTCAATCCAGCCTTTATCCTTGTCACCGTATGCACTGTAGCCGGTTGAAATTTTCCAATGCTCACCGTCAGCGTATTCTACAATTTTGATGTAATAATAGTACGAATACTGCTGCGCAACGGAGTTATGATATTCTACTCCCTCATCGGTCAAGCGGCACGAATATGTGTAAATCTTTGTGCCGTCATTTTCATATACATAAGAGGCATCCGAGGCATAGTACTCAAAGAAATCTATCGGAAGATAGGAAACTGCTATATCAGCAGCCCCATCAACGGTCATATCGGCTGCAAAATCTGCATCGAAGATGTTAATTTCAATGGTTCCTACATACTCCTCGTTTGTGGAGTGCTGTGTCATATACAGTACGATCTCATCAGAATAAACGGTTTCCAGGGCCATTTCCATTGAAGACTTCTTGGTTATGTCTGTCACAGCGATTCTGCTGTCACCGATGCCGTTGTAAAATGCTTGAGCCTCTGCGTAGCTATCAAAAATGCGAGGGTGGCCTTCAAGAGCAACCAGTTCGGACGCAGTATAATTCGTTATAGCGTCGGAGGGTTGACTGCCGCCAGGGGAATCATCGTTGCTTCCAATGATCGAGCCGATGATCCCAATCGCAGCCACAAGGATGACCAGGGCAAAAAGAACTTTTACAACCGTCCAGAGACAACCGTTTTTGGTCTTTTTCTTCGGTAAGCGCACCTTGGCGCATTCCTGTCGCACAGCATCGCAGTATGCGAGTTGCTCCGGCGTTAGGGTGACTTGATGGTTTTGATAAACATCAACGCCGGCAATAACCTCTTTCTGCACATAGGAGATAAAGCCAGCAGCATATGCAACGATTGCAGGGTCCATAGCGACATTCTTTGCAGTCCGATCCGACTGAAGCACGAAACTCTGCCTATCCAGAATTTTGACGGCAGACACCTTCTCTATGGGAAAGTCGAAGGAGTCATCTTTGCCAATGAACATGACCCGCTTATTGGTAATAATCAAATCGCCATAGTTGTGGTCACGAACCGTTCCCCGAATAGGTTTACCACCGGAACTTCCCGTGCGGACGGTGACACCTTTTGCAACACGGAAACTCGCTCCGGCAGACTTCCCGGTATAACCGACCACCTGGTTTTTGTCTTTGAAGGTCTGCGCAGGAGCAGCATAAATAATACATTCACCGGGCTGTGCAAAAAAGCCAGAGTAATGGACGATGGGCATACCGACACCTGTCTCATAGGGAGTAATGTCAGCATATGGGTTCGCCTGATTGGCGGCTGCTATCTTTTGCAGCGACTCTTTTGATATGTTCATATCTATATCCTTCTTTTTCAAGGGCGCTATCTTATTCTGTGCCAGTCATCACTGGCAGATTTTTTGCCACCAACATATCATTGCATTCGTGGATTGAACTCATATAGAGGTGGTTCAGGAAGAAATTATACATCAAATGTGCTTCGCTCTGTGCCAGTCGCAGGGTAAAGCCAGATCTGCTGATAAGCGCATTGCTCAACTCTGGCGGCAAATTCATGCCGATACAAACGGCAACCACGCAGTCAACATTTTTGGGGTATGACGGGTTGGTGCGCAGGCGCTGCACCAACTTTGTGGACACGAGGGCCTTCTCCGCCAAGGTCTCCTCGGATATTTCCACCCACTCCATAAGGTAGATAAGAGCAGCACCGAATTGAGCAGGCAACTCCTGGAGAACTCTCTGAATCTCCATTTCTCGTGCAAGGATGGCATCTGCCTTTCCCATAACATCGGCACTGACCTCTTTGTCAAAAGTGGTCTGGAACACGATGCCGGAATCCACATCTCTAAAGAGAACGCACTCTTTATAAAATTCCTCACCATATTTATTGGTTGCCTTTACTTTCAGTTTGAAGACCAGGCAACACTCATCGATGTGCAATCGGCCGTAATCGGTCATTTGCACGGTGTTGTTTTCATCTCTGGTGACATACTTTGGGTCATTCAAGCACATATGCGAATCCACATATATGTAGGAACCCTTTTGAGATTGAGCAGAAAGGCGCATATCGCTGAAGACGATGATTTGGGCATCGTCCGCGCTGATACAGTATGTCTGGTCTTTCTGCAAACTGCCTTTTTTGAAGGCGTGCGGCTTTACATAGTGTCCGTCAATGTAAGTGAACGCACCGATTGCCTCCTCGTATCCGGCGTCCACCATACGCATTTTGGCAGCGTGACGGGAGACAACGAAAAAGGTTGCCAGGGCATCAATGACAGCTTCCATTACATCCACGATGTGAGCCGCCTTCAGTTCTCGTTGGAATTTGCGGACAAATTCAGCAGCTTTCGTCTTAAAAGAACCAATGGGCATCTGGATACGAGGAGCCAGGGAGTTTGCCTGCCACTCCATCCAGTCGGCGGCGGTGCGGTCGGAAGAACCCTTGGAGCCACCAATGACCAAGCACTTTATCTGTGTTGCATCGCGGTTATAAAGCCGCTCCAGTTCAAAGGCTTTCCTGTGCTGATCCCAATGGACGCACTCATGCACGATGGTGTTATTGACGGAACCCAGATTTCTCAAGTGAAATGCCTTGGGGTCAACAACGATGGTCTTTGCCGGAAAGTGAGCCGGTTCCATTTCTCCCGTATCTGAATTGAACACCTCGGTATCACAATCCTGGAAGAAAAGCTGCCCGAATACAGAAAAATCCTCTGTCAGTTCCTGGGTAACGACCGAAAGACCGAGCCTGTCGGCAAGAACCATAGGGTCAACAGGCATAGGGGTTCGCAGGGCTTCCGGGTAGTGTTTCCTCAAAAATTCCGTAGCTATCTTATCGAGGTCGATCTTATAGCTAATGGGAACGAGAGAATCCGACAAAGGCTTGTTTTGCTTGTTTCTTTGATTATATTGATCGACCCGATGAATACAGAGGTCATCCATATTTCTGGATAGGTCGGCGGTGCAGGAGAGGATGAACCACGGGAAACAGGTATCCTCATCTACGTCACGATGGCGGTGATGGTCCTTAACATAGATCTCCGCCTCAACGAGAACATCAAATGCAATACCCATTCCGTCCCGGTCATCGATTCCTACGGATTTAATTTCAAAATCGGAGAGTTCTGCGTAGTCGGCACTGCTGACCGTGCGGGAACTCAGTTCGATATTATGGCGGTTTTGTATGACATACGATTTTATGGCATTGAAGAACTGGTCATAAAATCTGCTGCCGATATATTCCTTAAACGAACGGTCAGCCACAGAAATTCCCCTTTCTATAATTTTGTAAGTGGTCTCATATGCAATCGCTTTAACATACAATTGCAGTCGTATACTGTTTCCTTATAGGCAAACCCCAAAATAAAGTAATAAATCTTATCCTCACGGCTGTTGGTTAACTCAAAACCCGCCAGGTGGACGAAATACAGGCTGTTATACAAATCTAAACTTAAAGCTATGCAGACAGCGATAACAGATTTCAGTGATGTCCGTAAATTTGGATTGCGCATACGCTGTATGGTCTTTGGTGCTAACCCTGTCAATTCAGACAGTTCCTCTTCGGTGACATTGCTCTCTTTCATAAATCGAGTGAGGGCTTCAGAGAAGTTTTCACCCGAACCGTGACCGCCACCTACAATCGCAAGGATATTTTCAAGGCTAACGTCATTGACGGAATTAATTCTCTT